>CAZACO010000070.1:8613-10678 GCA_964483185.1 uncultured Desulfobacteraceae bacterium | reverse complement strand
CTTGAAAACATCGAAGACGGCTACTTTGAGGTTGATCTTACCGGAAAATTAACCTTCCTTAATGACGCATTATGCAGGATCATCGGATACTCCAGAGATGAATTAATGGGGATAAACAACCGTGAGTATATGGATGAAGAGACTGCTAAGAAAGTGTACAAGACGTACGTCAGGATATTCCAAACAGGCGAGCCGGTTAAAGGGCTTGAGTATGCAATCCGGGAAGGTGGCCACGAGAAACATGTAGAGACCTCCGTATCGCTTATGAAGGATAGAAAAGGTCAGCCAATCGGGTTCAGGGGCATTCTCCGGGATGTGAGCGAACGGAAGCAGGCGGAAAAAAAGATTAGGGAGTACAGCGAGAACCTTGAAGTGATGGTCGAAAAAAGAACAGCTGATTTAAAGAAGTCAGAGGAGAAATACCGGACTATTTTGGAGAATATTGAGGATGGATATTATGAAGTTGATCTTGCCGGCAACATGATCTTCTTTAATGAGGCTGTATGTAAAATAACAGGGTATTCTGAGCCCGAATTAATGGGGACAAACAACCGTGAGTTTATGGATAAAAAGAATGCCCAAAAGGTGTATCGAGAATTCAATAAAGTTTATGAAACAGGAATACCCACCAAAAGGCTTGATTGGGAAATACTCAAGAAAGACGGTAAAACAGGATTTCTGGAAACTTCTATTTCCCTGATAACGGGTTCGGAGAATCAGCGCATCGGGTTCAGGGGCATTATCCGTGACGTTACGGAAAGAAAAAAATTAGAGCACGAAATTATGGAAAAAAGTAAGCTGGCCGAGGAAGCCAGCAAGGCTAAGAGCGAGTTCCTTGCCAACATGAGCCATGAGATAAGGACACCGCTTAACGGGATCATCGGCATGGCAGAGTTGGCCTTGGATACCCAGCTCGATGATAATCAGAAGAATATCTTTCATACCATTAATACGGAAGCCAGCTCCCTTCAGGATATAATCAATGAAATCCTTGATTTTTCCAAGATAGAGGCCGGAAAATTCGATCTTGAGGAGATTCCATTTGATCTGAGATACACGATTGAGGGTGTGGCGAACAGTTTTGCCTATAGGGCAGAGCAGAAGGGGCTGGATTTTATCTCCTTCCTGGCGCCTGATGTCCCATCCCGACTCATCGGCGATCCTACCCGGCTCAGACAGATCCTGGTTAATCTTATGGGCAACGCCTTGAAGTTTACCCACGAGGGAGAACTGTACCTCAAAGGGGAATTCGTCGAAGAAATTGAAGATCGCGTCAAGGTCCGTTTTTCAGTAAAGGATACGGGCATCGGCATACCCGAGGATAGCCAGGCAACAATCTTTGAGAGTTTTACCCAGGCGGATGGGTCAACCACCCGAAAATACGGGGGAACCGGATTAGGGACCAACATATCGAAACAGTTGGCGGAAATGATGGAAGGAGAAATTGGTCTCGAGAGCGAAGAGGGCAAAGGAAGCACGTTCTGGTTTACCGCACGCTTCAGTAGACAGGAAGAGAAGGAACAGACCCCTGCAGCAAAAGATCTTGATTTGAACGATTTGAAGGTCTTGGTCGTAGACGACAACCAAACCAACCGATTTATCCTGATGGAGTACCTCAGATCGTGGGGCTGTCTTTCTACGGAGGCGGCTGATGGGAAGGAGGCCCTGACTGTCCTGAGGGACGCTGTTTCATCCGAAAGCCCCTTCGACCTGATCTTGACGGACTTTCAGATGCCTGAGATGAGCGGTTTTGATCTGGCTAAAGAGATCAAAACAATAGAGTCCCTGAAAAGAGTTCCGATAATAGTCCTTACGTCTGTCGGAAACATAGGAGACGGCGGGAACTGCAGAGAGATAGGGATCAATGGATATTTGACCAAACCGATCAGGCAGGATGACCTGCGCAAAGTCATCGAATCTGTTTTGGATTTTTCCATGAAGGGGGAAGATCAGATAAGTCCACAACTTGTTACCCGACACAGCATAGCCGAGGAGAGTAGAAAAAAATTTCAGATCCTTCTGGCCGAGGACTACCCGACCAATCAGTTGGTTGCCATGAGGCATC
>CAZACO010000070.1:0-8513 GCA_964483185.1 uncultured Desulfobacteraceae bacterium | reverse complement strand
GAAATAATGGATCTAAAGCGCCGATGGAATATGAGATGGCATTGGAGGAATTTGAGGGGGATGAGGCGTTTTTGATGGAGGCGCTGGAAGGTTTTATTGAAAATGTTACATCGCAAATAGGGATCATCCGTCAGGCCATATCCGAAGGGGATGGGGAGGCCGTCAGGAAAGAGGCGCATTCCATAAAGGGTGGGGCCGCTAATCTGACGGCGGATGTGCTTTCCGGGGTTGCTTTCGAGCTTGAGAATATCGGAAAATCAGGCGACTTGAAGGAAGGTATTGAGGCCCTGGAAAAACTTGAACAAGAGGTTTTTCGCTTAGAGCGCTTTGGTGCGGAACGTGATCAACATCTACACCATCAAGTATCCAGCATCCAGTAACCAGTGAATCTTTTTTTGTAACCGTTGAACTTCTAAAGCGGGATAGCTCAGAGCATTGAGATTCGGAGGTGGCCTGAAATGAATCAGGAAGAAAAAAAACCTATGACACTTAGGAAGATTGTGAAAATGGTCAGCAAATCCGAGATCTCCTCAATTCAAAATATTGTATCGGGTGTCACCAAAATCATTAATGACCCCGAATCAAGTGCAAAGGATTTGAAGGATATCATTCAAGTTGACCCTCCGCTGACAGGCAAACTACTCAGGTTAGCAAACTCTGTTTACTATTCTCCTCGAAATAAGATTAGTGAGATACAGCAGGCCATAATTTGGGTAGGGTATGACGCACTTAAGGAGTTGGCATTAACGCAAAAGGTTTGCGAGGTTTTTGATGGAGGTAGCATTTTTGAGGGGTACTCAAGAACTTTGTTATGGAAGCATTCTGTTGCCGTTGCCCTGTTGGGAAAAATGATTTACAGAAGGGAGTTTGGGGAAGCGGGAGAAAATATGTATGTCGCAGGTCTGTTGCATGACATAGGTATTATAGCATTAGATCAGTTTTGTCAAGACGACTTCACTCTCATTTTGAGCAAAACAAAGACCGAGAAAAAAAATCATACAAGAACAGAGAAAGAGATGCTCGGTTTTGATCATACCGAGGTCGGCAAGGCGATGACGAATAGTTGGAATCTTTCACAAGAGTTAGTTGAGGTCATAAGGTGCCACCATAATCCTGATAATATTGCCCAAGAGTTCGTAAAACCCGGTTCAACATTGTATGTAGCCGATTGCGTTTGCCAACAGAAAGGCTTTGGATACAGTGACGCACCTGTCCAAGATGAAAAGCTCTTTAGGAGGTGTTTGGAAAGATTAGACATAACATCTTATGCGCTTGATTTAATACTAGAAGATGTCGAGCAAGAACTCCTCAAGGTGGAAGAGCAGGGGTTATTCTAATTATGGCAAAATCCGATTATGAAGCTGAACTGGAGCACAGGATCTTATATCTCGAGACAAAGATAAAACACCTGACTAATGACTTTCGACTTACAAGGAAGGAAAATGAGGCCGCTACGGATAAATATATTGAAATACATTCAAATATGGAGAGAATCGTTCATGAAAGAACCAGAAATCTGATCGAAATGGGAAAGAAGTTGGAAGCAAAAAGCAAGGAACTCCTGATGATGTTCGATTCTTCGCCGGGAATGATTTTTTATAAAGATATAATGGGTAAATATATACGGGTTAACAAGAAATATGCGGAAGCTCTCGAAACTTCTCCTGATGATATGATTGGAAAGAGGGATGATGAAGTGTTTTCCCAAAGCCCGTATCAGGACGATAACACAGATCAAGAAGTAATACTAAAAGGGGTCTCTATATTGAACAAAGAAGAGATACTTGAAACCAGGGAGGGCCACAAACAGATATTAATAGACCGGGTACCCTACAAAGATATCGATGGCAAGATCATAGGCGTAATCGGGTTTGCGCTGGATGTGTCTCACTTCAAGAAGGTAGAGGCATTAAAAAGGGCCAAGGCCGTTGCCGAAGAGGCCAACACGGCCAAAAGCACCTTTCTGGTAAATATGAGTCATGAAATAAGGACTCCCTTAAATGGTATTATAGGGATGACGGAATTGATTATGGATACCGAGCTTGATGATAATCAAAAAGATCTTTTTAATATCATTACCGATGAGGCAAACTCCTTATTAGATATTATCAATGACATCCTTGATTTTTCCAAGATCGAGGCAGGCAAGTTGGATCTGGAGGAGATCCCGTTTGACCTGGGATATGTTTTTGAGCAAGTGGCGAGAAATTCCGGATTCAGGGCGAAGCAAAAAGGGCTTGAGTTGATCTCATTATTATCTCCTGATGTTCCGTTGCGCTTGATTGGAGACCCGGGTCGGCTAAAGCAGATACTGATTAATCTTACAAGCAATGCATTGAAATTCACGCACGAGGGTGAGATATCTGTCAAGGCAGAGATAGCAGAAGATCTCGGGGAAAAGGTCATGCTCCGTTTCTCCGTAAAAGACACCGGAATCGGGATACCCGATGGCAAACAGGCAATCATCTTTGAAAGCTTCACCCAGGCTGACAGCTCTACCACAAGGAAATACGGCGGAACCGGGTTGGGGATAAGTATATCAAGACAGTTGGCGAAACTCATGAACGGGGAGCTTGGTGTGCTGAGCGAGAAAGGCAAGGGGAGCACGTTCTGGTTTACTGCGGTCTTTCCCAGACAGATAGAAGAAGCAGGGATCCCTACAAAGAAAAAGGTTGACCTGAAGGGCCTGAACGTGCTGGTGGTCAGCGACGGCCCCGGTGCTCGATTTAGCCTGACACCCCATCTTAAACTCTGGGGCTGCAAGCCTGTGGAGGTGACCGGCGAAAAAGAGGCCTTTGCCGTCTTGACTGCCTCTTTTTCAATGAAAACGCCTTTCAACCTGATTATGATTGACTTCCGGATGTCTGAGACCATGGGTTTTGATCTCGCGAAAAAGGTCAAGGCAGGAAAGGACTTGAAAGGGGTTCCGGTCATACTCATCAGTTCCGCAGGAATCAAAGGGGATGGTAAGCGATGCAGAGACATAGGAATTGAGGGGTACCTCGCTAAACCGATCAACCCCTCTGGCCTGCGAAAGACAATTGAAACGGTAATGGGCACTTCCATGGAGGGATCGGCGCAGATGGACTCAAGGCCCGTTACCAGGCATTCAATTGCAGAGGAGGAGAGAAAAAAGTTCCAGATCCTTCTGGCCGAGGACTACCCGACCAATCAGTTGGTTGCCATGAGGCATCTTACCAGTGCAGGCTACCGGGTGGAACTGGTGGAGAATGGTCGGCAGGCAGTGGATGCATTTAAGCAGAAACATTACGATCTCATCCTGATGGACATACAGATGCCTGAAATGGACGGTTATGGGGCAACAATAGAAATCAGGAAGCTTGAAACTCGAAACTTGAAACTGGAAACCGGCAAACAGACGGTTGATCCCCGACAACGAGTAATAATCGGCGACCAACAGCAATCATCAATCCAAAGGGTTCCTATTATTGCGATGACTGCGCATGCCCTGAAGGGGTATAGGGAGAAGTGCCTTGAGGCAGGAATGGACGATTATATCACCAAGCCCTTAAGGAGGAAAGAACTCCTGTCCATGGCGGAGAAGTGGACCCGGGGGATTGATGATTGTACCACACCGCGCGGAAATCAGGGATTAGAGATCGGAAATAATGGATCTAAAGCGCCGATGGAATATGAGATGGCATTGGAGGAATTTGAAGGGGATGAGGCGTTTTTGATGGAGGCGTTGGAAGTTTTTATTGAAGATGTTACATCGCAAATAGGGATCATTCGTGAGGCCATATCCGAAGGGGATGCGGAGGCCGTCAGGAAAGAGGCGCATTCCATAAAGGGTGGGGCCGCTAATCTGACTGCGGATGTGCTTTCCGGGATTGCTTTCGAGCTTGAGAATATCGGAAAATCAGGGGCCTTGGAAGAAGGCACCGAGGTCATGGAGAGACTTGAAAGCGCGTTTCATTGCCTGGTGGTCTTCTACGAAAGAGAGATAAATGGACATATTCAATTATCCTTCACATGAGTAAAGAACTCGCACCTTGTTTCCTCTTCCCATATACCTGACTTCTTTGCACAAGGATAAAAGAAGGGGGATGCCACGACCGCTTGGGGTAATGTTATCAGAAAGTTTTGGCGATTCTTTCGTGTAATCGAAGCCGGGCCCGCTGTCTTCAACTTCCAATATGATATCCCTCTTCTGACCTGTTTTGTTTAATTCCACACTGATCTCGATCCAGCCATATTGAAGATTTGCAATGGCTTCTTCTCTTTGAGCGTAGTATTCCTCCATTGTGTTGATGTTTTTTTTCAAACCGGCATCGAGACGGAGAACCCCGTGCTCAAAGGCGTTGGTAAAAAGCTCGGCCAATATCAAGAGCAGTTCATCACTCTTTTCGCGTAATTCGTCCTCCGATTCTATAAACAGCTTCAGTACGTCCGTATAAGGAGGTAAACATGATTTCAAGATGTCCGCTCCAAGTTTCCAACCTACATGCCACTCCCTGGTTACGTTACTTAAATCCTCGATAAGTTTTATCCCGACATTTTTAACATCTGTACTGCTGTATTTAATTTCTACCAGTGAAATATCATCACTCTGTTCAACACCATCGCAAAAAAGTTCAAGGTCTCTTTTAATTTCGTCTATAATGCTTCCGGAATCGCCGTCATGGGCCATAAGCTTTTCAATGCGTTCCTGACCGAACATCTCGCCCTTTCTATTTTCCCCTTCTGTAACACCATCGGAAAAAAGATAGATATAATCGCCATCTTCAACGTTGAGTGTCTCCACACTCGAATCAAATTCGTCATCATTTAATATTCCCATGGGCAGATGATTTGAAGCGATACGCTTCTTTATCCCCCCCTTCCCCCGGATAATTAAATCGGGAAGCCCGCCGGTCCATGCATGGATTTCGTCGGAGGCGTAATCCAGCTCGATTAAACAGGCACATAAGAACAAACCGGTTGGGAGCAAGGCCTTGAGTTGTCGGTTCATTTTCCTGCAAATATCACCAATGGAATGAGTCCTGTCTTTAATCTCAGTGAAGGTTTCCGAAACAGGAATAGCTCCAATAGCAGCAGACAATCCATGGCCGGTAAAATCACCTAAAAAAATATACTGCTTGTTGACAAACACCGGTGTGCAAAGAAACAGGTCACCGCCAACCTTTTTCATGGGCGTCAAATAAGACCTGATACCAACGGAACCGGTTGGAATTGCGTCTAATATATTGGCAAATACATTCTCTGCCAAGTCCTGATCCCGTTGCAGTTCGTGATTTAGTTCATCAAGCTTTTGATTCGCGATCTCAAGCTCTTTCTGCTTATTGAACAATTCAGTGTTTGATTCCCATATTTTTTTCTCTGCCATCTTGCGGTATTCTTCAAACATATCATTTTTTGATTTGATATCTAAGATAGGGGCTATATGAGATGAAATGCCATTTATCATATTTCGATCTTTCAAATTGTATCCGGTCCCCTTGTCGGCTATTATGATATATCCGCTAAAACTATCATGGACCACAGGACACGACATAAAACGTGTTTTGGGAAGATTTGGCGCGGGGCTATCATCAGGGTTATTCGAGATAATGGCACGTTGTGTCGAAATGGCCCGCATGCCCATGCTTTCCCACCCATCCTGTGTAAGTAACGTTTCTCTGCCATTTGAGATACTCTCAGAGGCGATACTATTATCAATCACGAAGCGTTTCCTGTTCCCTTTTGGTTCTTCGTATCCAAAGATTCCATAGCTGCTTTTCAGTGTATTCATGCAAATTTCCAAGAATTTGTTAAGCAAAGAATCTATTTCATCATTGCCATGTTCGATGAAGACCCGGTCGATCCTGTTTTTGACGTCAAGCTCTTCCTTTGACTCACGCAACAGTTTCTTATCCAAGGCAGCCTCCACTCGCTGCAGCATCTCGATTTTCTTAAAAGGTTTTGCGAGATAATCAGAGCAACCTCTTCGCAACAATTCAACGACAATCTCCTTATTCTCATTACCGGTAAAAGCAATGGTGGGGATATCCAGGTCTAACTTATTGAGTTTATCGAGCAGTCCTATTCCGTTTAAGACCGGCATATCAATATCGGTCATCAATAGATCAAACTGATCTGCGGTGTTATTGGCGTAGATTAACTTTTCCAGAGCATCCTTGCCGTTTATGGCAAGCTCTACGATGTAACCGGCATTATCCAATATCTTGAATACTTTTTTACGGCTTACAGATTCATCATCGACCACAAGAATATTCTTCTCTTTATTCATCCCCTGAAGCCTCCTTGAAAGGCCTTTATCCCCTTTTCTCCCCCACCCATCCGGGGCGGGCAACACCCCTTCTCTCACACAAAAGCGGAATATCCAGCAACGAAGACAGAGGGCCTTGTTACCTTGCAAGTTCTCCGAGGCGTAGGCGTAGGTTCTAAGATCGGAAGGCCAGCATCGGCCTGCTCAACGGTAGGAATGACTATTGTCGACTATTGTCCTCAACTCCCCGGCCTGAAACAGAGCTTTATAGCCTTTCTATTCAATATTAAACAACTTGTCATAATTCGTGATCTTAAATATTTTTGCCACACCTGGACTTACATTAACAATATCAATTTTTTGTGCATCCTCGCTTAAACGCTCGCGAAGCACCAACATCATTCCCAGTCCGGAACTGTCAACATGTTCGACATCCGCCATATCCAGGATAACTTTTGAAACAGAACCGATCTTATCTTTATAAGAATCACTAAAAGTTTTGTGTAGGGAAATATCTAATTTTCCTGATATTTTGATAGTTAAAGTCTTTCCATCATCTGAGGTTTTGGTTTCTACCGACATGTTCATCCCCCTTTCAATTTGTAAAATCGCCATGCGATTTCATGGTTTTCATCCGTTTTTATCAGACCGTCTCCTTAAACGCAATCTCCATAGCCGGCTTTCCCTCGTCAGTTTCTAAAGATATTGAAATGGCGGGTATGCCTGAGCGATAATTCGCAGGGATCACGACTCTCGGGTCTTTTCGATTTCCAGCATGATGTCTTCCTCTTTGACGCTATCTATCCCTTTCATCCTGCAATATGCTGCAGCAGCATCAAGAAGGGCAATTGCCTTGCCAGGGAAATATTCATCAGACAGGTATTTCCTGCTCAAATAGACCGCAGACATCAAGGCCCTATCCTCTATCTTCAGTGAATGGTGCTTTTCAAAACAACCGGCTATCCCTTTCAATATCATAAGCGTCTCGTCAGGCGAAGGCTCCTTGATTATTACCTTCTTGAATCTCCGCGAGAGGGCCCGATCCATGAAAAGGTATTCGGCCCCGTCAAATGTCGTGGCGCCGATGCATGGAAACTCCCCCCGGGCAAGCACCGGTTTTAAGGCATCTCCGGCGCCTATGGCCCCTTCTGCAGAGCCTGCATTGAGCAGGGTATGTATCTCATCGATAAAGACGATAATCTTGTTTTTGTTTTGCAGTACATCCTCAATCAAGCCTTCAAGCCTCTCTTCAAACTCCCCCCTGTATTTTGTGCCTGCAACGAGGGAATTCAGGGAGATCAGATAGAGCATTCTTCCCTTCAAGCCTGCAGGGACATTACCCTCAAATAAAGCCTTTGCAAAACCTTCTACCACGGCGGTCTTGCCCACGCCTGGATGCCCAACAAGTAGAGGATTATTGGTCTCCATCTGGGACAAGATCTGAATGAGCCTCTCTATTTGAGCATCGGCGCCTATAACAGGCTTTGATCGCAGGATAGAATCTTCTTCAGTCAACAAAAGTCCGAATCTATCCAAAAACCCTTTTGCGGCTTTTGGCGCCATTGGGAACAGGTTAAAGAATGGGGACATCTCCGCGGGTAATTCATAGGAAGAGGGAACAAGAAAAAACACCTTCTCCTTTCGTCCCTTGAGGCTCCGTCCCATCTCCTTTATCATGGAACGAATCTCACCGATGTCAGGGTGAATGCTCTCCTCTTTACCTATAAGATGGTGAAAGTCCTCCAAGACATAATATACCTCATTTTGTGCCTTGCCGATAATGAACTTTATGGCCTCTTTGGGATCATTCAGTGCAGATTCGCCCACGTGTTCAGACAAAGCGTAGCGTTTTGAATGATGATTGAGCATAAAGCCCCGGGCAAGATTCCATACTATTACAGTCTTCCCTTCTGCGTTTATGGTATAAACAAGACGTTTTAGGTCTTCGGGGTGGTTATCGTAGTGAACGATAAATAGGCGGCGTGATGGCATCACGGAGATTCCCGAGTCATACTGTACCGAGTTCAACTTTTTCTCTTACCCCATTTCAGGAAATTATGAATGAATCATGATACAGACTGGAAAGGACTTGCTGCCATAATCCGGCGATTCTCAAAGAAAATGTCTCGCTGCTGTCGGCCTCTACCTTGTTGCGGTGAACGGATACAAAAATGAGATTGGTTATTGTGGGCACACTGATTTGCAGGCTGTTTTTCCATGCCTGAGCTTCAGGGAAATCTCCATCCTGCTTTCAGTATCATAGAATACGTTCCGTGCTTGTCTG
>CAZACO010000069.1:0-10738 GCA_964483185.1 uncultured Desulfobacteraceae bacterium | reverse complement strand
CGGAGTATCATATCGACTATACGGATTCTCAACTTCCGGTGTCTGATAATTTCCTATATGTCGACCTGGTTTGTCTCTCCTAAAAACCTAACGTCCCTTATGTTGCACCGAAAAAGAGAGCTCTTATCAGCTACCCTGCGAGGCACGGTTTGCGGGCCGCAGTGGTCTCGTCCAGCCGTCTCACCTTGCATTTGTGGGGGGCCTCGTGCAGCAGGTCCGGATTATTTTTGGCCTCCTCTGCGATGGTCTTGAACGCCTCGATGTAGCAATCGATATCCTCTTTGGATTCGGTCTCGGTGGGCTCCATCATGATTGCACCCGGCACGACCAGCGGGAAATAGACCGTGGGCGGGTGAAACCCGTAATCCATGAGCCGCTTGGCCATGTCCAGGGTCGTGATATGTGAAGAAACCTGATCCTTGTCCGAAAAAACGCACTCGTGCATGCAGGGCCGGTCAAAGGGGAGATGGAGGGTATCCTTTAACATCTCCTTGATATAGTTGGCATTGAGCACCGCCAGTTGACTGGCCCTTTTCAGGTTCTCCGGTCCCATGGTCCGGATGTAGCTGTAGGCCTTCAGTATGACGCCAAAATTGCCGTAAAAGGCCTGAAGCCTGCCGATGGCGTCGGGCCGGTTTTCATCAAGGGCATATTTCCCATCCGTTTTCACGATCCTGGGAACCGGCAGGAACGGTTCGAGATCCTTCTTGACGCATACCGGCCCGGAACCGGGGCCCCCACCGCCGTGAGGGGTGGAAAAGGTCTTGTGGAGATTCAGGTGCATCACGTCCACCCCGATCTTCCCCATCTGCGCCACCCCCATGACCGCGTTCATGTTGGCGCCGTCACAATACACCAGACCCCCTCTGGAATGGACGATATCGGCGATATCCAGGATGTTTTCTTCAAAAAACCCCAATGTGTTGGGATTGGTGATCATGATGCCCGCCGTGTCTTCGTCCATGACGTCTGACACCGCTTCTGCCGACAGGACCCCCCTGTCACTCGATGCTACGGCCACGGGAAGGTACCCGCACAGGGCTGCACTGGCAGGGTTGGTGCCATGGGCCGTGTCCGGGACAATGATCTTGGAGCGCTGCGACCCCTGACGCTCATGCCAGGCGTAGATCAGCAGCATGCCGGTCAGCTCTCCCTGGGCCCCTGCGGCCGGCTGGAGCGTGGCGGCGTCCATGCCGGTGATCTCCACAAGGTACTGCTCCAGCTCAAACATGATCTGCAACGCCCCCTGGGAGAGGGTGTCCGGGATCAGGGGATGCGCCCCGATAAAACCCGGAAGTCCCGCCTGCCGTTCGTTTCTCTTGGGATTGTATTTCATGGTGCATGAACCCAACGGGTACATCCCTGTATCGACCCCGAAATTCCACTGAGACAGCCGGGTGTAGTGGCGCACCACGTCCACCTCGCACAGGTCCGGGAAGTCAGGGCCCTCGCCGGCAAGTTCAGGGTCCAGGGGGCACGGTTCAACATCCCGTCTGGGAAGCGAAAAGCCGCGGCGGCCCTGTTGCCCTTTTTCCCACAACAGCGGCTCATTCAGTATCAGGCCTGTGGCACCCAAGGAATCCTTCATGACATAACCTCCCTGACAAGCGCATCCATCGACTCTCTGGATTGGGTCTCTGTGACGCACAGAAGATAGTGGTTGGTTAATTCGGGATAAAAGGGTTTTAAAGAAAGACCGGGGACTATCTTTTTCGCTAACAGCCGTTCATAGGTCCGCTCGAATCCATCGGGAAATTCCACAACAAATTCATTGAATGTGGGGCGATCAAAGGGGATAAGATACCCGGCTTCCCTTAAACGGGATTTCAGATATTCCGCCTTATCCCGGTTGAGACGGGCAAGCTCCTGCATCCCGGTTTTTCCAAGGGAGGCCATATACATGGCAGCGGCCAGGGCGCAGAGGCTGTTATTGGTACAGATATTGGATGTGGCCTTTTCCCTGCGGATGTGCTGCTCCCGGGTGGCGAGTGTCAGCACAAAACCCCTCCTCCCTTCCAGGTCTTTGGTCTGGCCCACCAGACGGCCCGGCAGCTTGCGCATATATTTCTTGCTGCTCGCGATCATCCCTAAGGCCGGCCCCCCGTAAGAGAGGGGGATGCCGAGGCTCTGACCTTCTCCGCATGCGATGTCGGCCCCCTGGCTGCCCGGATTTTTCAGGAGCCCGTATGCCAGGGCCTCTGTAAAGCACGGGATAAAAAGGGCCCCCTTTTCATGGGCCTTTTTGCCGGCCTTCTGAAGATCCTCGATGCAGCCGAAAAAATTGGGCGACTGGACCGCCACCCCGGCCAGGTCATCCAGATGATCGAGGCCGGCAAGATCGGTGGTGCCGTCTTCATGAAAGGGGAGTTCAACCACTTCATAGCCGGTGGGCCCAAAATAGGTCTGAATGGTCCGTCGATACAGGGGGTGAACCAGGCGTGAAACCGCGACCCTTTTGCGTCCGGTCACCCGGATGGCCATCAAAAGCGACTCGGTCAGTGCGGTGGCGCCGTCGTAGTGGGATGCAGTGGCCACCTCCATGCCCAACAGCCGGGCCGCAAGGGTCTGGTATTCATAGATCGCCTGAAGGGTCCCCTGGCTCATCTCGGGCTGATACGGGGTATAAGACGTCACGAATTCCGACCGGCTCAGGAGGTAGGATACCGACGCCGGGACAAAATGTGCATAACTTCCCGCCCCGATAAACGCCTTGTACGCCGGCGCCACCGCCATCCGGCCGGAGAGGAAGTCCATATGATCGTTCAGTTCCCACTCGCTCAGGGGTTCCGGGAGATTCATGGGTCCCTTCATACGGCACCCCTCAGGGACGGATGAGAAGAGATCATCCAGATGATCGACCCCGATCACCTGGAGCATGGACCGGATATCTTCATCGGTATGGGGCAGATACTGCATTTAGTCGGCTCCTTTCAATTTTTCCAGGCATTCCGCGTTCGTCATGAGGGTGTCCCACTCCGATACATCCTTGGGGTTCACCTCCACAAACCAACCATCCCCATAAGGGGTCTGGTTCACCAGTTCCGGGGCGTCTTCAAGGGTCGTGTTGACATCGATAATTTCTCCGGAAACCGGCAGGTAGCACTCCACGACGGCCTTGACCGATTCTACGGTTGAGAACTCATCGCCCTTCTTAAACGTAGCGCCCACCTGGGGCAGTTCCACAAAGACGATATCCCCAAGCTGGTCTTGGGCATAGTCATCCAGACCGACCCTGACCCTCTCGCCTTCGATCCTGGCCCACTCATGATCTTCTGCATACCGGACATCGTCCGGCATATTCAGTTCGGTGATCTCTTTCATCATCCTTTCTCCTTATTCATATCTATCGATTTCCCGCAACCGATCACACCCATGTTTCTCGCCCAACTCTAAACTCCAGCGGTCAGCGAATCCTTATCACATACTGGATATGAATGCAATTGCCAAGGTTGCCCTTTTCTCCTGTTGACGCGATCGGTCAGGCCTGATATAGCATTTTTCAGTTTTGATATGGCATACCTTGTGACCCTTCTCAGACGCATTTGAAGAAAAGGAGAAAACCCATGACCGAACTGAAACAGACTGTTTTCCATGATCGACACGTGGCCGCAGGTGCCAAAATGGTGGACTTCGGGGGCTGGGACATGCCCGTCTTATATCCGACCGGAATTATAGGAGAGCATCTGGCAACCCGGAAAGGGGCCGGACTGTTTGATGTATCCCATATGGGCCGGTTCATCGTCCGGGGCCAGGGGGCCTTGAAATTTCTCCAGCATGTCCTGACCAATAACGCGGAAGCCCTCGACATCCGGACAACCGGCGCTCAGTACACCCTCATTCCCACCCCCACCGGCGGGGCCGTGGATGACGCGTATCTTTACAGGTTTGTGGAGGAAGAATATCTATTGGTGGTCAATGCGGCCAACCGGGAAAAGGACTGGCGTCATCTCCAGCCCCTCTCAAAGGAATTCGAGGATGTGGACCTGATCGACCAGAGCGAAGATATCGTCATGCTTGCCCTGCAGGGACCCCTGTCCCGTTCCCTCATGGAGGGGATCATCGCGTCAGGGCATCTCCCTGAGCCGGTGCGAAACGCCGTGAGCCAGGTAACCATCTCCGGCGCCAAGGTAAAGGTCGCCCGCACAGGCTATACAGGTGAACCCCTCTGCTTTGAGCTCTTCGCTGACCGGGACGACGGACTCATGCTGTGGGACCTTTTGATATCCAGGGGCGCTACGCCGATCGGTCTCGGCGCGCGGGACACCCTTCGCCTGGAGGCGGGACTCCCCCTCTACGGACATGAATTAGGTCAGGACCGGGACGGCAGGGAAATCCCGATCATGGCCTGTCCCCTCTCCAAATTTGCTGTGAGCTTCTCTCCCCTGAAAGGGGACTTCATCGGCAGGGAGGCCCTGACCCGGCAGCAGGCAGCCCTCAAGCAGATGATATCCGGAGATTTTTCATGCATCCAGGACCTGCCGCGCATGATCAAACCGATAGCCGTAACAGGCCGCGGAATCGCCCGGGAAGGGGCCACGGTGTTTAAGGACAAGAGGGAAGTGGGATATGTGACCAGCGGGACCATGGTCCCGCTGTGGCGCGTTGAAGGGGAAGGACTGGAATCAAGGCAGATGGATCAGCATGAACTCCGTTCCATCGCTCTGGGCTATATTGACAGCGATATCCCGGACCACGAGCCCCTCCTCGTGGAGATCCGCGGCAGGATGGTGGATGCGGCCACAGTGCCTTTTCACATGCGATCCGAGGCCCCCCCCTATGCCCGTCCCATCCTGTTTGATCACCATCTTCCAGAGCACGAACTCCCCGCCGGCGACAGACCGGCCAGGGCGGGAAGACTTATGGAAAAGGCCATTTTAAACACCGTGTGGCGGCAACAGGAATGCATCAACCTGATCCCCTCTGAAATGACCCTTTCCCCCATGTCCCGGCTCCTCTCGGTGATGGACCCTGCCTTCCGCTACGCAGAGCACAGAAAGTCCCCGGCATTCTACCAGGCAGACATCTTCTACTACCAGGGGACCCGGTTCATCGGCCAGGTGGAGGAGATGTTAGAAGAGGAGATGAAGACGTTCTTGGGGTGTAACGACGTGGAGATGCGGCTCATCAGCGGCCAGATGGCCAATACGGCGGTGTTCAGCGCCATGGTGGACTACCTCAACCGCGGCGACCGCAAGCGGGAGCCGAGACGTATCCGCCAGGTCATGAACAACCATATAGGGAAGGGCGGCCACCTGAGCGCCCAGCCGATGGGCGCATTGAAGGACTATGTGGCCCGGGATCCCCGGACCGAAAGACCGGCCGTGGTGAACTTCCCGGTCCTGCCTGACAACCGCTTCCGGATCAATGTCCCGGCCACCCTGGAACGGATCGATGAATTCCGTCCCGAACTTATTATCTTCGGCAAGAGCATGATCCTTCATAAGGAACCGGTATCTGATATCCGCCGGTTTTTGGACGATCAGGCGATCTCCTCGGTCGTTATGTACGACATGGCCCATGTATTGGGGCTCATCGGCCCCCACTTCCAGGAGCCCTTTGCCGAAGGGGCGGATCTGGTTACCGGCTCCACGCACAAGACCTATTTCGGGACCCAGAGGGGGGTCGTCGGCTGCGGTTTCGAGGAAGATGAAGAACGTTATGAGCTCTGGGAATCCCTGCTCCGGCGGGCCTTTCCCGGATCCGTGTCCAACCACCATCTCGGCACCCTGTTAGGTCTGCTCATGGCGGCTTATGAGATGAATCATTTCAAGGACGCGTATCAGGCCAAGGTCATTGCCAATGCCAAGGCCTTTGCCCGGGCCCTCAAAGACACAGGTCTGGAAGTGGCCGGGGACCCGGATATCGACTTTACGGAAACCCATCAGGTGGTCGTGGACGTGGGTTACAGCCGGGGGCCTGAAATTGCAGACCGGTTGGAGGCCAACAATATCATCTGCAACTACCAGGCCAATACCGACGAGGAGGGATTTACCGCCTCAGGGGCACTCAGGTTGGGGGTGTCCGAGATGACGCGGTTTGGTATGGAGGCATCGGATTTCCAGGCCTTGGCCCAGTTGATGCGTGACGTGGTTGCGGACAACACCGTTGTCGTGGAGCCGGTCAAAAAACTGCGGGAAAATTTCCGGGAACTGAAGTTTTGTTTCAAGGGGGACGAATACGCTGATCTGATCCAGACCCTGCACACGCTCATCGCGTAGCAGGCACAGGGGTTACCGGCGTCATTGACAGGTGGAATGTTTTCTCGGCTGCTTTGACCTTCTCTATCCTTTCCGGGTCCAGAAACGGGCCGTATACGGGGTCGTCTCTCTGTGGTGATCTGCCTGTGAGCTTCCACTCCAAGTGAATCAGGGCTGCCATGGATTTGTCACAGACAGGGTAGCCCCTGTCATCAAGACGGATGACCGGACCCGGCGAGATCTCGGATATGTTGTTGATATCGACGAGCTTGATATCCCCGGCCCTTGTCAGGAGAAGATTCCCGACCCCCGCAAGATCGGGCATCAGCAGGGTCTCCAAAATCAGTTTCCTGACACTTGCAACGAACTCCCCGGCCTTCCTCCGCACCTCATCTACCCAGTGGTCCCTTGCCCCGGCCGGGTCCCGGCCGTGATCCAAACCGATGCGGTCCAGGAGGGAGCTGAGATGGCCTTCCCCCAGATCGCCCCAGGGCTCCAGCACCTCGCCCGGGACATATTCCTGAAGCCCGGCAAGGAGGATGTCCCATTTCCCGGATCCCATATAGTGAACCAGGAATTCGGAGGACCGGGCGATATGGTCCGGGGCAAGATAGGATTCGATAATCTTGACCCTTTTTATCTCTTCCCTGGCCTCACGAAGATCCTTGAACCTCCTCCTGAAGATCCTCAGCATCTTGAGGGGAACCGCCCTGGGAAACATCCTTAAACCGTCGGCGAGCACCCCGATTTTTTCCTGAGCCACATCCTCGGGGTCCAACACCTCCATGAGATGGGAACGCAGGCCTGCGCGATAATGCCTCCTGAAAAAATACCTCCCGGGACTTCGGATGAAATTCAATTCGAGAATGTCGTCGTGTGCCAGATAAGGCCGATCCCGAATGTCATCGGACGATGGTGATCCCATCTATTCCTATAGCCGTTCACGGGTTCAAAGGTTCAGGGGGTTGCATTCTTGTCCCTAACCCTGAATCCCGCTTCAGCGGGAAACCCTGAACCTGTGAACGCTTACCTATTCCTTTAGTCTGTTATGCGCCCGGACACGCTGATTCGTATTTCCGGAAGGTTGATGTTGTCAGTCTTCAGAAAAATAGAATCGTAATACCTGCCTTTTTCCTTTTTCACGTTTTCGACGGTGAGGGTATAGGTCTTCTTCCCCGATTCCTCGGTTTCCTGAAGATCCCATTTGATGTGTTTTCCGCTCTGGGCCTTCACTTCTGTGATGGAGAAGGGGTTTCTGTCTTTGAGAACAATGGTGACGGATCCTTTTATCGGCGTTCCGGCACGCCCTCTTAGCGCTAAATGTCGCGGCTTGATAGAGGCAATCTGAGGGGCACGTATGTTTCCCCAAACCGGGATCACGATCTCCTTTTGATCCTTGTTTGTGGTAAGGAGCCTGATGATGTCGTGATATCCTCCAGTTGTTTTTCTTATGTTTTCCACTATCAGGGTATAGACATCGTCATCTGTTTTCTTGCGTTCGGTCAGGGTCAAACGGATATCCTTCCCGTTATCCGGCTTAGCCTCTGCTATGTCGAACAGTCCCCTGGTCACAGGGGAAATTTTTACCGTAACCTTTAACTCCTCTCCGACTTCACCGTTCAGCAACACCCTTGCCGGCGAAATGTTTGCAAATTTTTTGACCTGGCCTGTGACAGTAAGGTCTGAAACAGGGTTCTGTTTGTCGTTGGTATACACCTTGATCGTCTTTTTCAGCGTTCTTCCGCCGTAGCCCCTTGTGTTCAGCTTAATGGATATCTTTCCCTCGCCGCCTGGAGGGATCTGCCTCGTAAATGAGGCGATGATGCACCCTCACCCTCCCGAGACCCGTTTGACATCAAGGACCCCAGTCCCCTTATTCTGGATGACAAAATCGTGCAGAACGGGTGTTCCCTCAAATACGGCGTTGAACGTATAGCCTGGTTCAGGGGAAAAAATCGACGCCGATCCTTTGCCCTCATCCTGCATTCCAAAAACAATACCTATTGAATATAACACAAAAAACAAGCAGTACAAACCTGCAAAAATGCCTTTTTTCATTCGCAAGATACCTCGTTCTCCAAAGATAACAGCTGTAGTAACCGTCTACGGGCTCAAAGGTTCAGAGGCGGGAAACCCTGAAACTCTGAACGCTTACCAGTTGCATGTGTCGTGGCGTGGGGTGTGATTTATTTGAGGTCATACACCACCAGCCGGCTATCAGGGAAGCCTACAAAATAACTCTCACTCGTGACAGAAGCGACAACCAACTCCAGAAGGCCGTCATTATCCAGATCAGCGACCTTATAACCGACCACCGTGCCCGATAATTTCTGGGTCGTCCAGCGGGAAACAAGGCTTGTGCCGTCCCAGTCCATGAAATGGACTTTGCCGCTGCCAAACCAGCGGAAATCCCCGAATATCCGGGCGACTTTGGAATAGTTCTGACAGACGACGATCTCCTGCTTTCCATCGCCGTTGAAATCAAACAAATAGATAGGTGACGGGATAAAAACCCGCACGCCCGTATCAGCCATGCGATTAACATCTGGATCCATATATACCATATATGTCAAGCTCCCGCCAAAATAGTCGTCGCTTCTCCAGAGCCGTTCCCCTGTCTGGTTGAATACGAGGAGGTGCTCCCAAGGGTCTAACAGGGTGGTGTATATCCCCCCCTTTCCTACCAGATCATTCTGGACAAAATTGAATACATTCCCGTGCCTCGGGAGTTTTACCTGCTCGGTGGCCACAAACCCGTTTCCCTTGCGAGCCAGGATATAGACATCTCCGATGTAATTTCCCTCGGCCGACCGCCTTTGTCCAACAAGCGTCTTCCCCCGTCCGGGAAGGTCAACAACCCGTACCAGCCAGCTTTCTCTGCCGACTATCTCCTTGAACTTGCCGCCGTCCCATTCAATAACTACGGTGGAAGCGTTTGTTGCAGTGAGGTTGCTCACATATATCTCTGCCCGACCGTTGCCGTCTAAATCCGCGACACTTACGTAGACATAATCCGGAGACCAGCTACCTTTAATGGCCTTGAACTGAAAGAGCCTGTTTTTCTGCCACTTGTAAATATAGACCGTATCCTTATCAATCAAGACCAGTTCGGCCTTACCATCTCCATCGACGTCCCCCACATCCAGCCCCCTGATTTCCAGCTTAAAACGCTGAACAAAGGACGCTTTCTGAACAGCGCCGCCAGCCTCCTCTCCCACGGAAATAATGGCGCCCGTTTCCTTTCTCTCTCTTTGAGGAGGGTAGTCAGCCCTGTGGACCTCTTTGCCCATGATCTTGGCATTGATGTCTTCCGCGAACTGGTTGACCGTAGGGATCACCCCATCCATCCCTTTTGACTGGTCAAACGCGGTAACTAATTCATTAGATTTGGCCACATCCAGGATCTTTGCATCAATACTCACGCTATCCCCAAAAACAGTAAGACTCCCCATGATCACATAGTCAGCGCCCAAGGCCTTACCGATTTTAAGGGCCTTTTCCTTGTTCAGCGGGGCCGGGACGGCGGCAACTTCCTTCCTGACCGTTCCCTTTTCTATAACCTGTACCTTCCCTTTCCAGGCCAATCTCGAATTGAGCATATCCATAATGCCGGTCTGCAAGAAGGTAAGGTCGCGGTCAGTGTTCATGCTAAAAGGGAGGACAGCGATTTTTTTCAGGGCCTCATCCCCAAATAAGGGCCCCTGAACAAAAAGGAAGGACGATAAAATAACGAGAACAAATAACAGGACCGTTGTTTTTGTTTTCATGAATCTCCTCTTTACATGTGAAATGATTATCCCCGACCGGGTCTTTACACCAGACCTCGCCACGTGGTTGGGTCACTCAACCCCTGAGGATACCATAAAACTGTCCGGAGCGATCGACCTTGTCCCCTACCTTGGTGCCGCAGTATTTGCAGCGATATTCATACCTGTCTCCATCAGGCAGGACCAGGAGAAGAAATTTGTTGACCGGAACCGCACGCCCGCATTTTGGGCAGTAGAGTTCGGTGGCATCCAGTTCTTGAAAATGTGCCTGGGGCTGCCCGGCACTTTCGGTAGTGGGGCGTACAAAGCTGAACGGGCTGTTTTTCATTGAGAAAACCTTGGATTTGATATGGGATTTATGATAGTAAGAATATCATGTTCGAAAATTCTCGAATATAATAATCACACCGACCCCTAAAGGCAAGGGCTTTTAGTGGAGGGTCATAAAACCCGCTTTCTGATTCAAACAAGCCGGGTCCCTTGGGCCTGGTGATCCGGATGGGCCGGTACCAAAATATATAAGTGATCGTGGAGAGAGGGAGTCGAGCACATCGCCTTTCGAGTGGAAAAGGTTGACAAGGCCCTTGAGGCGCTGAAGGAAAAAGGGGTTCGACGGATTGATCAGGAACCACGAAAAGGGGCCGGGGGCGCAAAGATCGCCTTCATCCATCCAAAAGGAACCGATGGTGTCTCATAGAGATCTGGGAAAGGGATTAATACGGGGTAAGGGGCCTCAAAAACGGTAGGTAATTAATCCATGGGACGTATCGTAGG
>CAZACO010000068.1:0-10822 GCA_964483185.1 uncultured Desulfobacteraceae bacterium | reverse complement strand
GTTCCGCCGATGCTCTGAATCAGCCCCCGCCGGGCGTTTTTGACCTGACGCTCTCCCGCCTCGTCCCTCAGGTGCAGGCAGATCTCTATGGTCTGCATGATGCCGGTGGCGCCCACCGCGTGACCGCACCCGATGAGTCCGCCGCTCAGATTCACGGGCAGCTTCCCGCCCGGCATGACTGTCTCGTTGTCTATGAGGCTTCCCCCCTGTCCCTCTTCGCAGAAAAAGCAGTCCTCATAGGCCATGATCTCGGTTCCGGTAAAGGCGTCGTGGAGCTCTGCCAGGTCAAGTTCCTCTACAGGGTTCTTGATCCCGGCCATCCTGTAGGCCCTCTTCGCCGCTTCGCGCGAGGACTCGAACGTATATATGTTGGGCCGGTTCCCGGGCATCACGTAATCCACGGATGCCCCTACCCCGGCGATCCACACGGGGTTGTCCGTAAGCTCCCTCGCCACCTTTTCGGATGCCAGTATTACGGCGGATGAGCCTTCCGTGTAGAGGCAGTTGTCGTAGAACTTGAAGGGTTCCACGATCTTTCTGGAATTGAGAACGTCCTCCACCGTAATGACCTTCGGGGACTGGGCAATCGGGTTCTTCGTGGCGTTGAAGTGGTTCTTGACGGAAACCCTGGCCATCTGTTCTTCGGTGGGATTGCCGAATTTTTCCTGGTGGGCCACCACCGCAAGCGCGAAACCGGAGGCGGCGGTCCTCCCCGCGGGGTTGTCGTAGGTCATGTCCGCTGTATAGAGGATGGCCCTCAGTACCTCGGGGGTGGTGACCTGCATCTCGTAGTTGTAGCAGTCGTTACACTTCTCGGTTCCCAGAACCAGGCATATATCGTACTGCCCGCTCGCTACCTCGGAATACCCGATCCTCAAGGCGGCGCCGCCCGTGGCGCCCCCGGAGTTGACCCTCACCATCGGCTTGAGGCCCAGGCCCAGGTAGTCGTGTACAAAGGCGTCCGGCTGGTACTGACGCTGGAAGAAGTCGTTGTATATGCCGTATACCGCGCAGTCTATCCTCTTCCGGTCGATTCCGGCATCCTCCATGGCCGCCTTGGCCGCATCAAAGGCCAGTTCGAAATAGGTCTTGTCAGTCCATCTGGCCTTGAATTTCGTCGTTCCCACACCGACTATCGCAACTTTTCCCATAAAACCTCCCTTTCTGAACCGGTATTCCCGATGATGGTTCCGGCCGCCCCGGTTTCCCGGAAAGACCACAAACCTTCCCTCTCAGTTTTTGCCAGAATTGTCTAGAAAGCAACGCCATATAAAGGTGGATGAATCGACGCCTTCCCTTTTTCAAAGGGGATATGATCCCCTCTGGCCATCGGGGGTGTAAAGCCTCACCCATGGAGGCGAGTATGCCACGGCGCTAAACGCACGGTGCATAAGATCTTGATGATATTGTCGGTGTCTGTCTTGACAAGATTTAATTAATTATATAATTAAATCTTGTCAAGAAAAAAATGGTATCGCTGCGTCTCCGCGGCATGAAACGGATTGGTACAAATGAATCCGCCAAAGGCGGACAAGGGTTGTATTCCCCGCCCCTTGGGGCGCTCAATGGTCTTGATGATACCCCGCTGCTTGCGGCGGGGTAGTTCATTTTGCAGCGATCGAATCGGTGAGAATGAAAAAGGGACGGCGATTCGAGGAGACGGTCCGTCCAATGAAAGAAAAGCGGGTGGCAGATGCTCGTTGACATCGGTCATGCTTTTACCTACCATATGCAGGAATCATGTCTGTAACTGCGACTCCCGGGGGCAGGAATCAACCTTGAAACAGGCGAACGTCATCATCATTGCCCAGAACCAGCCATTGGATAACGACGCCCATTTGAGACGTAAGCTGGCTGATGCGGAAGAGAGGGCCGAGCGGCAATCCGCCCGCTTTCCCGACCTGGACCTCCCAGGTATTCAGAAGGGCGTTCACCAGAACATCTTGAAAGGGTTGCTCTTTTTGGACGGCCGGTATATGGACCTGCTCGATCTGATGAATTTTGTAAAAGGGGGCCGCCGCCTTCCAGAGATCACACCCAAGAACGTGACCGAGCACTATTCATTGGCCAATACGGTGACCCTCAACGGCATCTATCTGTATCAATATCTCCTTGCGCATGGATATGATCCGGTCATTGTCCAGAACTATGCCACGGCCAACCTGTCTGACTTGATTCAGGAGGGCCCGCTGGCGGTCTGTATCTCCTCCAATTTCATTTTTATGAACGATATCAAAGAGATCGCTGGTGAGATCAAACGCTTGACTCCAGAAGTGCCTGTCATCGCAGGGGGCATGCTGGTCAAGAAGGTCCTGAATGAGGGGACTCGTTTTTCAAAGACGACGTTGGACTTCATGAGCGGTTTTGACGGCCATGTGGATGCCTTTGTGGTGGAGGCCAAGGGAGAGGCGACCTTGGTGAAGCTGCTTGCGGCCCTGGAGCAGGGCCAGGCCCTCGCTTCGGTGCCGAATCTGGCCTATTTTGATGACCAGGGACGGATGGCCTTTACCCGGAGGGAAGAGGAAGACACCCATATGGACCAGACGGCGATTGCATGGGAGAGGGTCCCGGAAGGATACCTGCGTAACATCCTCCCCTTAAACAGCAGCCGGGGCTGTTTCTACAGATGCCGTTTCTGCACCTATCACTGGCTGTTTCCGGAGGTTCACTACAAGTCGATTGCCGTGCTCCGGCAGGAACTGAAGGAAATCGATGCGCTCGGATTCGTAAGGCATGTCCGGTTTACCGACGACAACTTCACCGCCAAGAAAGCCAGGATGACGTCGGTGTTAGAGATGATGATCGCCGAGGGGTTTGGGTTTACCTGGTCCTCATTTGCCCGTGCCAGTGCCCTGACACCGGATCTAGTGAAACTGATGAAGCGATCCGGGTGTGAATTTGTTGATCTGGGGTTGGAATCCGGGAGCCAGACCGTCCTGGACAATATGGACAAGCGGTTAACGTGTGAACAATCGTTCGATGCAATACAGATGTTGAACGATCACGGCGTTGAAAGCAGGGGGAGTTTTATCATCGGCTACCCTGGGGAGACCCCTGACACATTCTCGGACACCCTTGATTTCATTAATGAGAGCGGTTTGCCCTATTATCATCCCTATCTCTTCTATTATACCGGAAATACCTTGGTGCACCAGGAGAGAGATGCCTTGGGCCTGAAAGGCCTTGGATTGGCGTGGCGCCACCATACCATGGATTCGGTAGAGGCATCCCGGCTCATGTCTCAGATGGTAGAAAGGATCGACAGGAGCTTTACAGACGGCCAGGCCTATGTTGAGGAGATCTATAAACTGCTCAGGGGAGAGAGGTATTCCCCGCAGGAGATAAAGGCACTTTTTAGGTTGAAGAGAGCCTTGCAGTTGAGTATAAAGAAGTTTCGGCCTGATGAACGATCTTCAGAAACAGAACAGATCCTTTCAGAATTGGAGAGCCGGGTCAGGTGATGGGTGTGGAAAATGGTCATCGGAATACTCAGCGTACGAGACGAGAGATACCCCCCCAACCAGAGGTTGATAGAGGCGGCATCTCAATCGGGACACCGGGCCAGGCTCATCCACACCAGAGACTGCCTCTCCGGGATCGAAGGCGGCAGGCTAGGGGTCAAGATCGATGGGTGCGACAGGCCGGACATCCTTTTGCCCAGGATAGGGGCCACCATTAATGACTATGCCCTGGGGGTCGTGCGCCATTTCGAGATCTCAGGCGTGCCCGTGATCAACGGCTCTGACGCGATCCTCCTGGCAAGAAATAAATTCCTGAGTCTCCAGACCTTGGCCAACAAAGGTTTACCTGTGCCGGATACCTGCCTTGTGGTGAACTCCAGGGGTTTCGAAAATGCCGTGAGCAGGCTGGGGGGCTACCCGGTCGTGGCCAAGATGCCCTGCAGCAGGCAGGGGAGCGGTGTGGTCCGGGTCGATTCAGCGGGCACCATGGAATTTGTGATGGAGAATCTGCAGGATAATTCGCGGGGGCTGCTGGTGCAGGCGTATATTCCTCCCCGGGGGAGGAGAGATCTCAGGGCATTTGTCCTGGGCGGCAGGGTCATCGGGGCCATGGAACTCCGGCCCAAGGCAGGAGATTTCCGGTCAAATATCCATCTGACGGGGCTGGGCAACGCAGTGACATTAGATGGGGAACTGTCACAACTGGCGACCCGGTCGGCCGAGGCCCTGGGGCTTGAGATCGCCGGAACAGATATCATTGTGGACAAAGACGGGGCACCAAAGGTCATCGAGGTCAATTATTCTCCGGGATTCACAGGGCTTGAACAGGCCACGGGAATTGACATCGCCTCCCGGATGGTTGAATATGTGGCCGATAAACTTTAACCGTTCAGGGGTTCAAGGTTCAAAGGTTATGGTCTACGGATATCATTGTTCCCGCTATTGGGCGGAGCTTAGATTATCCTCTTTCACCCATTGGGTGAAACAAAACATTCGGCCCTATTGACGCGTCATCCTTATTGTTAACAACCGATTAGGGCTCTTCAACCGGGAACCGTGAACGTTGAACCGCTCACCCCGGGTTAGAGGAAGATGATGCATATCGCCTTTTTGATGGACCGGTTGGAATCGATTCAGCCTGAAAATGAGACGACCAGCCACCTGATGTATGAATGCAACCAGAGAGGGCATTCCGTCTATTTTCTTGAGCCCCATGATATCTATATCCGGAAGAATGAAGTGGTTGCCAGGATGCGCAATATCACGGTGGAACCCGGCCTCTCCATGAGAAAATACTGGCGCTGTCTCATCAACTGTCTCAAAAAAGACGAACTTATATTCGAGACCATCACCGACCTGGACGCCCTGTTTCTGAGAAAGAATCCGCCGATCGTGTATCAAACCATGGAGTTTTTGTCATCGGTGAGCGACAAGGTCTTTATGATAAACAGCGCTGCCGGTCAGATCTTGGCCAACAGCAAGCTGTATATCCTCAACTTCCCGGATATCATCCCGGAGACCCACGTCTCCCGGGATCCGATGCGACTCAGGAAGATCATTAATGATTTCGGCGGGGCCATGGTGGTCAAGCCGCTTCAGAGATATGGCGGCGAAGGGGTGATCAAGGTGAGTGTAAAAGACCAGGAAAACCTCAATTCCCTCATCAATTACTATGTCAAGGCCTACCGTTCCTATCCGGAGAGGGAGCCTATCATGGTTCAGGAATATTTGGACGGGGTTCAACAGGGGGGGGATGTCAGGATCCTGCTGTTGAACGGAGAGATATTGGGTGCAATGAGAAGGAAACCGCTCAAAGGGGAATTCAGGACCAATATCCACGCCGGGGCAAAGGCATATAAGCATAACCTGACGGATCAGGAACGGGAAATCTGTCATTCCCTTAAGGCTGATTTGGTAAGAGACGGGCTCTTTTTCGTGGGCCTTGACGTGATCGGCAACAAGATGGTAGAGGTCAATTGTCTCAGTCCCGGAGGCATCCCTCGCATCAACCGGCTGGACAAGGTAAGGCTAGAGGTAAACGTCATCGATTTTATTGAACAGAAAGTCGCTGAGATGAAAGGATCGGGTTAAGGTTTTCAAGTGCAGTAAAGAAAAACCATCTAACAAAGAAAGGAAAAACCATGCGCCCTATGAATACAAAACAAAGAAGATCTTCCTGTCGTCGGTTCCTGATATTGGCGTGTGCCACCCTGTTGTTTTCCGGGAGTCTCTTTGCCGGGTCCGGGGCATTTGCAGGAGAAACGCTCAAGATGGGTCTTCTGGAAGAGCCCAAGACCCTCAATGTGTGGCGGGCAAGCGATACATGGTCTCGTAAGGTGCTGGGACTCCTGTATCAACCCCTTTATGTGCATGACCCCAAGACCCTGAAGCTGGTTCCCTGGTTAGCTGCCGAGGAGCCCCTCTTTGATGAAAAGGACCTTTCGTATACGGTCAAGCTTCGGCCCGCAAAGTGGTCTGACGGCACGGAACTGACCTCAGAGGATGTGGCGTTCACAGGGAACTTCATAAATGAGTTCAAGGTCCCGCTGTATTATTCCAAATGGAAATTTATCACGAAGATCGAAACACCGGACAAGCATACGGTGAAATTCTATCTCAAGGAGCCCCAGGCCATTTTTGTCACGCGGACCCTGACCACCCCGATTGTCCAGAAAAAGGAGTGGACCGATCTGGCTGAGGCGGCAAGGAAGACCCAAAAGCCGCTTGGAACGCTCTTTAATGAGAAGATAAAAAGGCCGGTCAGCAGCGGCCCGTTTGTGCTGAAAGAATGGCGGGACGGGGCCTTTCTGTTCCTGCAAAAGAACCCCTATTTTTTTGGAACCGGTAAAACGATCAGCGGTCGGCTGCTGGGGCCCTATATCGATGGGATCATATTCAAGGTCTTCGGGACCTCTGACGCCGCGATTCTGGCCCTGAAGAAGGGAAGCATCGATATGTTCTGGTGGGGCATCCAGCCAGGGTACATGGAGGACCTGAGGGCAAATCCGGATATGGAGTTGTTTCAGAACGAGAAAAGCGCCCTCTACTATATGGGCTTTAATGTCAGAAAAGCGCCGTTCAATGATCCGAACCTGAGGCGAGCCATTGCCACCCTGGTGGACGAGGAATTTATCATCAAACGGATCCTTCAGGGATACGGGGTAAGGATGTATTCCATCATCCCCCCGGGAAACACCTTCTGGTACTGCCCGGACCTTCCTAAGTACGGGGAAGGACTTGACAGGGAGGCACGTATCAAGAAGGCCTTCGGGATCCTTCGTGACGCGGGTTACACCTGGCAGATCGCCCCTGTTGAAGCCTCGGGAAGCGTGGTGAACGGAGATGGGATTATGCTCCCCAACGGCAAACTCATGGAGAAATTCACGATACTGACGCCCCCGGCGGACTATGATCCGCACCGGGCCATGTGCGGCATGATGATGCAGGAATGGCTCAGGATGTTAGGCATCCCCGCTTATTCCAAGCCGATGGCCTTCGGGGCCCTCCTGCAGCAGGTCAAGGTGCGGCACGATTTCGATAGCTTTGTCCTGGGTTACGGCAATCTCTCCCTTGACCCCGATTACCTGCGGAATTTTTTCATCTCACGCAATGACAAACCGAGGGGATGGAATATGAGCGGCTATAACAATCCCCAGTTCGACAAGATCGCCGATGAATCCGCAACCACCATGGACCGTGACAAGCGGCAGGCATTGATATGGGAGATGCAGAAGATCGTCATGGCGGACGTCCCTTATATTCCGCTGTATAATCCGAAACTGATTGAGGCCGTGCGCAAGGGGCGGTTTACCGGCTGGGTCCAGATGTTAGGAGGCATCGGGAGCCTCTGGACTTTTTGTGAGTTGAAACCTGTTAAATGACGCGAAGCGCACAACGCAGAAGAACGTATTCATCACGCAAAGGCGCTAAGCTCGCAAAAGCGGCATGCCCTTCAGGATTCGTGGGGATCCAGGGGATCTAGCTGTAAGGAATACAGAGAAAATCTGTTCTTGAAAACGTGGCGTCTTGGCGCCTTCGCGTGAGCCCTTTTTGGTTGCTGCTCAATGCGCTCTGCGCTTTGCGCAATTCGGGGACTTATGGAACTGAGAAAATTCATTGGCCGAAGGCTGGTTCAGATCATTATCATCTTTTTTGTGATCCTGACGGTGCTCTTCCTGTTGTTCCGTCTGGCCCCTGGGGACCCGGTGTCGCGGATGGTGGATCCGGATATGACACCCGAGGATTCCGAGCTGCTCATTGCCCAGTTAGGGCTGGACAAGCCGTTAGGGATTCAGTACCTCATCTATCTCAAGAATTTCTGTACAGGTCATTTCGGATTTTCGTTCCATTACGGAGAACCCGTGGTTGACATTATTTGGAGCCGGCTCCCCAATACCGTCCTGTTGTTCACCACATCCATTATCCTGTCGGCATTGGTGGGCGTATTCCTGGGAAAGATTGCGTCGTGGCACAAGGGGAAAAAGACCGATTCCTTGATGACCATCGGGGCGTTAGTGACCCACACCCTCTTTCTCCCGTGGCTTGCCCTGATCATGATCTGGGTGTTTGCCTACAAGTTCGGCTGGTTTCCGATCAACGGCATGATCTCGGAAGAGGTGTGGCTGGACCCGGATTCAGGCTTTATAGCCAAGGCCCTGGATGTCATGTATCACATGGTCCTCCCCTTATCCACCCTCTTTTTGATACACTTCGGGGCCTACCTCCTGATCATGCGGAGCAGTATGTTGGAGACCCTGAAAGAGGATTATATCCTGACGGCGAGGGCCAAGGGTCTTGAGGAAAAGGTGATCCGGGACCATCATGCAGCGCCGAATGCGGCCCTCCCTGTGGTCACGAGCGTGGGGCTGAGCCTGGCCTTTTCCATCAACGGGGGGGCCTTGACGGAAACGGTTTTCACCTGGCCCGGGATCGGGAGGGAACTGGTGTTTGCGGTCAGCCAGAATGATTATCCCCTGGCCCAGGCCTCATTTTTGCTGATTGCCGGGGTTGTCCTCGTTTCCAACCTGGTGGTGGACGTCCTCTACGCATATCTGGACCCGCGGATCCGGTATTAGGGGGAGTGCCTAAAGTGCCTAAAGTGAGCTAAAATGCCTAAAGTTGAGTCCCGCATCAGATAACGCCATATGCCACATATTGTATAAAGAGTTCGAGGTGTGTCATATGGCACAATAGAAGGCGGGATGACAGAGAGGTGTGATTCAAGGAATCGTATGACAGCAAGAGAAAAATATCCTCTGCTGAACTCCTTCCTGGAGGGGTGGTCCATATTCAAGCAGAGTCTCTTAGGAAAGATCGGCCTGGTCCTCCTGATTATGTTTGCCCTGATGGCCGTGTGCAGTTATATCCCGCCATGGATAAGCCCGATATACAACCCGATGACAGGCGTCGATCCGGACATCACGTGTTGCACGCCTCCCAGCATGAGACACTGGTTGGGGACAGACTTCATGGGCCGGGATATTCTGAGCCAGCTCCTGGCAGGGGCCAGGATCGCCTTCATGGTCGGCGTTACAGCCGCGGTCATGAGTGTCGTCTTAGGGGTGGCCATCGGGATGACGGCCGGATACATGGGGCGGCTCGCGGATACTCTCTTGATGAGACTGGCAGACATGATTATGGTCATGCCGACCCTCCTCTTCATCCTGATCCTCGCTTCGGTATTCGGCCAGCTCAATATCTGGACCATTGTCCTCATTATCGCCCTGTTCAGGTGGCCGGGGGTCTCCCGGATCATCCGGGGGCAGACCCTCTCCCTGAAGCAGAGGCCTTTTATCGAGGCCGCCAAGGTGGCCGGGGCCTCCCATTTCCGGATTATATTCCGGCACATCATGCCGAATGTCCTGCCGCTTGCCTTTCTGTTTATGACCTTTCGGGTCACCTCCGCAATCATTACCGAGGCCTCGCTCGCCTTCCTGGGATTCGGCGATCCCAGTACGGTAAGCTGGGGCATGATGCTCCAGTGGGTGTGGAAGACCGGCCATATGTTTAAGGCGCCCTATTGGCTTCTCCCTCCGGGGATCTGCATCTCATTGATCACCCTTTCCTTTTATATGTTAGGGCGGGCCATGGATGAAGTGCTCGACCCGAGGCTGAGGAAGGAGGACCAGACAGATTAGATGGCCTTGTTAGAAGTTGAAAACATAAGCATCGGTTATAATACCGGAAAAGGCTACCTCAAGGCCGTGGAAGGGGTCTCTTTCGACCTGGAGGAGGGGCAGTCGCTGGGTCTTGTGGGGGAATCGGGCTGCGGCAAGACCACGATCGGCATGGCCCTGATGGGGCTGCTTCCCCCCAACGGCTCGGTCAGGAAGGGTCGCATTGTCTTTGAAGGAAAAGACACCCTGAAGATGTCTGAAGAGGAAATACGGCGTATCAGATGGCGAAGGATGGCCATGATTTTTCAGGCGGCCATGAATGCCCTGAACCCTGTACAGCGGGTGGGCAATCAGATCGCGGAGGCCATACTGGTCCACAATCCCACCCTCGAAAAGGAGGCGGCCCTGGCCCAGGTGGAGGAACTTTATGAGCTTGTCGGAATTCCCAGGGATCGCCTGAGAGATTATCCGCACCAGTACAGCGGGGGGATGAAACAGCGGGCGGTCATCGCTATGGCATTGGCCTGTCATCCCAAGGTGATCATTGCCGACGAGCCCACGACCGCCTTGGATGTTATTGTTCAGGACCAGATCCTGGAAGAGGTGAGGGAGCTGCAGAGGGAATTCAATATCGGCATCATATTTATCTCCCACGATATCTCTATTGTGGCGGACATGTGTCACGATATCGGTGTCATGTATGCCGGTCAGTTGGTGGAACTCGGACCGTGGAAAGCAGTCTTCGAGTCTCCGGTCCACCCCTACACAAAGGCGCTCCTTTCATCCTTTCCGACGCTGACCGGCAAGAGGAGCGATCTGGTGCCGATTCCGGGTGAAACGCCCAACTTGATCAGACCGCCGGCCGGGTGCCGGTTCTGTGATCGCTGTCCTGAGGCAGGGACGTTCTGTGAAACGGCCCCCCCTGAATGGGTGGAGATAGGCTCGGGGCACAAGGCCCTCTGTTGCAGGTGCTGATGGAATTGGAAATTAGAAACTGGAAATTTGAAATTTGGGGATGTGGTTAGGTCCCGTGCAATAGACACAGAACAGTCTCTATGGGTGGTCGGGAAACCAGTGGTGAAAGAGGATGAACGTCGAACATCCAACATCGAACATCGAACGACCCATCACGCCGAGGCGTGAAATGAAAAACAACCGACAACTTCAACCACTTTTCCGGTTTTCTAATTTCAAGTTTCCATTTTCAACTTTCACACGCGCTGTACTGAATGACGACCCGTGACT
>CAZACO010000067.1:0-10993 GCA_964483185.1 uncultured Desulfobacteraceae bacterium | reverse complement strand
GTGGAAGGACCGTTGGCGCTGGCGTTATCAGTGAGATTATAGAGTAAGGGAGACCTTTAAGAGAATGCGTGATATTGTCACATTATCGTGTGAGCGGTGTAAGAACAGGAACTATACAACGACTAAGAACAAGCGAAAGACGCCGGACAAGTTAGGATTCAAGAAATATTGCCCTTTCTGCATGACCCATACACTTCATAAGGAAACCAAGTAGGTTGTGTAAACGAATGCAGGCCAGTAGCTCTAACGGTTAGAGCACCGGACTCCAAATCCGGGTGATGGGGGTTCGAATCCCTCCTGGCCTGCCATTTTCGTTGTGGGGTCTGCGGGGGTCTTTCTAAATCTGCGATGTGTGTTGGATCATTGGACGTTGTCCGATAGGCCCAATATACGTCAAGCATTGGAATTTCATTTTCAGATGAAAAAGCAGAGCCAGAAAACAAAAAGCAAGAAAGTCGGCAAAAAAAAGAAGACTGCCTCCACGATAGAGAAAGAGGCCGTGAATGCGCATTCAAAATCGCCCCGTGAAAAACAGGCGGTGACGGTAAAGCCTTCCCGGGCAATACAAAAAACGCCAAGGAAAACCGGAGAGGCGAAAGTAAGCTCTATATCAAGAATTGGGAATAGGGTAGGACAATTTTTGAGAGAAGCAAAAATGGAGCTGAAGAAGGTGAAGTGGCCTACGCGAAAAGAATTGTTGGCATCTACGGCAGTTGTCATCGTGCTGACCCTTTTGGTGGCATTTTTTCTCGGACTGGTAGATTTTGGCCTCATTAAGATTATTCGGAATGTTGTCGGTTAAGGTGTTTGTGTGGAACTAAAATGGTACATTGTTCATGTCTATTCCGGTTTTGAGGATAAGGTAAAAAAGAACTTGGAGGAGCGGATCGAAGCGCTCGGGCAGACGGCCTACTTCGGCAAAATCCTTGTCCCTACTGAACAGGTAGTTGAACTTAGAAAGGGGCAAAAAAGGACCTCGTCCAGGAAGTTCTATCCTGGCTACATACTGGTTCAGATGGCGCTGAATAAAGAGACCTGGCACACTGTAAATAACACCTCAAAGATTACCGGATTTGTCGGGGGCGAGATTAATCCTACGCCAATTTCTGATGAAGAGGCAGAAAAGATTGTTCATCAGATGGAAGAGGGCGTCAATAGACCTAAACCGCGATACAGCTTTGAAGAGGGAGATGAAGTCAGGGTAGTAGATGGCCCTTTCACCAATTTCCAGGGCGTTGTGGAGGAAATAAAGCCTGACAAAGAAAAGTTGAGAGTCCTTATAACTATATTCGGACGTCCAACACCTGTGGAATTAGATTTTATTCAGGTTAATAAGATCTAGATGCGATTCATCGAAACGGTGTTTCAAGATATTGAAAGAGGTTTGACATGGCAAAAAAAATCATTGGATCCATAAAACTTCAGGTAAAAGGAGGACAAGCCAATCCGTCCCCTCCCATAGGCCCTGCGTTGGGACAGCATGGGGTGAATATCGCGGAGTTCTGCAAGGCATTTAATGCCAGGACTCAGGACCAGATAGGCACGGTCATCCCGGTTATCATAACGATATATGCAGACAGGTCTTTCTCGTTCATAACCAAGACACCCCCTGCAGCAGTGCTGTTGAAGCAGTCTGCCAAGATTGCCAAGGGGTCACCCGAGCCAAACCGGCAAAAGGTCGGGTCTGTCACGCGGAAACAGGTGGAGGAGATTGCAAAGATCAAGTTTGAAGACCTCAATGCAATCGATTTGGATGGTGCGGTCAGGATTATCGAGGGAACCGCAAGAAGCATGGGCATTACCGTGACCTAATTTCAACAAAGAAGGAAAAGAGATATGGCCAGGAAAGGCAAAAAATATAGAGAGAATGTTCAGAAAGTCGACAGGCTAAACAGGTATACCTTTCAAGAGGCGATCCAATTGGCCATTGATTGCTCCTATGCGAAGTTTGATGAAAGCATGGAATTAGCGGTCAGGTTAGGGGTAGACCCCAGACATGCCGATCAAATGGTCAGAGGTACGGTCGTCCTGCCAAACGGTGTGGGGAAGAAGGTCAGTGTTGCCGTTTTTGCAAAAGGTGAAAAGGAAAAAGAGGCCCTTGACGCGGGAGCGGATTATGCAGGGGCGGAAGAACTTGTGGAGAAGGTTCAGAAAGGATGGCTGGAGTTTGATAAGGCCATCGCAACACCTGACATGATGGGTTCTGTCGGAAAACTAGGACGGATCTTAGGTCCCAGAGGTATGATGCCGAATGCAAAGTTGGGGACCGTTACCTTTGATGTGGCAAGGGCCGTGACAGAGATCAAGGCTGGCAAAATCGATTTTAAGGTTGAAAAAGCAGGCATCGTACATGCTTCTATGGGCAGGGTTTCCTTTGGCGTTGAAAAACTTATGGAGAATATGGGTGCCTTCATTGAAACCCTCCAGAGATTGAAGCCCCCTGCGAGCAAGGGAACCTATTTCAGAGCGATAGCCCTCTCTTCAACAATGGGGCCGGGGATCAAGATAGACCCTATCTACGTGAAGGACCTCTTAAGCCGATAGGCACTATTATTGCCAATCCAGACCCATAACATCTGAAGATGCATCGGAAACCGCCCGTGATTTTCTGAGATTAAGATGCTGAGATCCGTGTAATTGCCGTGCCACAGTAACTATTTTTCATAAAAAAATAATTACGTTAAACAACCCGTTCGAAGAAACGGTTTGTGTCAGTAGACGTATAAGAAGAAAGATCCAGAGTTTTTTATCTCCGGATCGTTTTCGGTCAAAGACAGTAGGCGCTCTAAGGACTCGGGGGATGCTTTGCTCCTGAGGGTCAAGGGGCTTAATCATGCAAGCCTGCCGAGACTAACTTAAGGAAGAATTGCTTATACCTTTTGTCTTTGACGATTTAATGGTCGTTCAGAGAGGAGGTGAACATGAATAGAGACGAGAAAGTCAGGTTTGTTGAGAATCTTCACGGTCGGCTTGAAAAGGCCCAGGGTGCGTTTCTTGTAGAATATCAAGGCCTCAATGTCGAGGAGTTGAATCGGTTGAGAGGCGACCTCAGAAAAGTGAATACCGAATTTGAGGTCGTGAAAAACAGGTTGCTAAAATTGGCGAGCCAGGACACTGAAACCGAAGCGATCATCGATCATATGCATGGACCGTCAGCCATTGCCCTGACCTATGAGGACGTGGTCGGCCCTGCAAAGGCCCTGGTTGACTTTGCAAAAGACGTTAAAAAGCTGAAGATCAAAATCGGCCAGATATCCGGGAAGAAGATCAACGAGGAAGGCGTTAAGCGGTTGGCCGGATTGCCGAGCAAAGATGTGCTTTTAGCGCAGGCGTTATCTGTTATGCAGGCCGTCCCAACCTCTTTTGTAAGGGCGTTGAGCGGCGTGTTGACCAACCTAATGAATGTGTTAAGGGCTATTCAAGAGCAAAAAGAAACATCGCAGTAATCAAAATACGCGGAGGTGAAAGGATTAATATGGCAGCTGATATTAGTAAAGAGGATGTTATTGAATTCATATCGAATATGACGGTTCTCGATCTTTCAGAATTTGTAAAGGAAATGGAAGATAAATTTGGGGTGAGCGCTGCGGCGCCCATGGCAGTTGCTGCGGCGCCAGTCGGAGAGGCCCAGGAAGAGGCCGCCGAGCAAACCGAGTTTGATGTGGTTCTGACCGCTATCGGTGACAAGAAAATCCAGGTTATCAAGGTGGTTCGCGCCATCACGGGCCTGGGTCTCAAAGAAGCAAAAGGGGTCGTAGATGGTGTGCCCGGTGCGGTGAAGGAAGGGATTCCCAAAGATGAGGCTGAAAGCATCAAGGAACAGCTTGAAGAGGTTGGCGCTACTGTGGAGATCAAATAAGGCCACAGGCTGCGGACGTCTCATGGTGTCGGGATTGACCGCTGTTACTCTGTTTGACTGTTTTCGATTGTTGCACTCAATTTTCCTCGGTCTTCAATTGTCAACGGTCAATCATCAATATTCAATCAGAAGGAGATACCATGTTAGAAACTGATGGTGTCAGAAGACGCATAAGAAGAAGTTTCGGGAAAATAGATAAAATCATGGAAACCCCGAATCTGATTGACATGCAGAAGAGGTCTTACGAAAGGTTTTTGCAGAAAGATGTGCCGCCAGAGGAGCGCGAGGACATTGGATTACAGGGGGCCTTTAAGGGAGTCTTTCCTATCCATGATTTTGCTGGCACCTCTTCTCTTGAATTCGTCAAATATGTATTTGAAAATGTCAAACATAGCGAAGAAGATTGCCTGAACAAAGGGATGACCTATGAAGCCCCTCTCAGACTAACCGTACGATTGGTCGTGTTCGATACGGATACAGCCAATGATTCAAAAAGCATCAGAGATATCAAAGAACAGGAGATCTACTTCGGTACCCTCCCTATGATGACGGATCGGGGAACCTTTATCATCAACGGGACCGAACGGGCTGTTGTCAGCCAACTCCACCGATCTCCGGGGGCGTTTTTTGATCACGATAAGGGGAAGACGCATTCCAGTGGGAAGCTTCTCTATTCTGCCCGGATTATCCCGCTGAGGGGGTCCTGGCTCGATTTTGAGTTTGACCCCAAGGATTTCTTATACGTTCGCATTGACAGGAGAAGAAAATTTCCCGCCACCATCCTATTGAAGGCACTCGGGTATTCTGCCAAGGAGATCCTGCACCATTTTTATGAAACCGAGATGATATCTCTTGACGAGACAGGCTTCTGGCGAGAATGCAGGCCGGAAAATCTGGTCCAGGAAAAGGTCACAAGAGATATTGTTGATCCCGATACCGGGGAGGTTATGGCCAAGCAAGGGGTAAAATTCACCAAACGCTTGATTAAGGCCCTTCAGTCTTTCGACACGGCCCGCCCACGTATCCCATTGGGTAAGTCTGTGCCCGCAGAATTAGAAAACGAAGGGGAACTTATTATTGCAGGTGATGTCCTGGACCCTGAAACAGAGGAGGTCATTGCTGCCGAGGGCGAAACGCTTACCAATGAACTGGCTGGGCTTATTAAGGAAAAAGGGGTTTCTGAGATAAAATGTATTGACCCGAAACGGGTGCGGATCCCTGTTGATGAGGAAGAGATTGAAGGTCGCGTGATCGCGGATGACATTGTCGATTCAGAGACAGGTGAGGTGATCATTGAAGGAAATCATGCCCTGACTCCGGAACTGCTTAAAGCCCTTAAGGAAAAGGGGATTGTTGAGATCGAAGTCCTCGTTTTGGGCGGCCAGGGCGTGAGTACCACCATCAGAGAAACCCTCCTCACAGATCGGATCGTTACCCCTGATGAAGCGGTGCTGGATATCTACCGAAAAATGCGACCCAGCAGTCCACCTACCCCGGAAGTGGCAGAGAGCTTCTTCGATAAGCTCTTTTTCAACCTTGACACCTATGACCTTTCCAAGGTCGGCCGGCTCAAATTGAATTATCGCCTCAAATTGGATGTCCCCCTCGACCACCGCACCCTGAGAAAAGAAGATATATTGGCTGTCGTCGAGGAGTTGATTCGGTTGAAGAGTGTCGAATCGGTGGTTGATGATATTGATAACCTTGGCAACAGGCGAGTGAGGGCGGTCGGTGAACTCCTCGAAAATCAATACCGTATCGGGCTTGTGAGGATGGAAAGGGCCATCAAGGAGAGAATGAGTCTTCAAGAGGTGGAGACATTGATGCCCCACGATTTGATCAATTCCAAGCCTGCTTCAGCTGTGGTGAAGGAGTTCTTTGGGACGAGCCAGCTCTCTCAGTTTATGGATCAGACCAACCCGTTGTCCGAGGTCACGCACAAGCGGAGGCTGAGTGCCTTAGGCCCCGGCGGTCTGACCCGGGAAAGGGCGGGGTTTGAGGTTCGAGATGTTCATCCCACCCATTATGGCAGGATCTGTCCGATTGAAACACCAGAAGGTCCAAATATCGGGCTGATCGTTTCCTTGAGCACCTATGCGAGGGTCAATGACTTTGGATTTATCGAAACCCCGTACAGGCATGTGGAAGATAACAGGGCGACGGGTAGGATTGAATACCTGTCCGCCTTGGATGAAAAGGATTATCCGATTGCACAGGCCAATGCCCCGTTGGATAGCGAGGGCCGTTTCATACGGGAAGAGGCTGCGGTGCGGATAGCCGGTGAGGCCGACAAAAAGCCGATTGAGGACGTTAAATATATGGACGTGTCTCCAGACCAGCTCGTCAGCATTTCAGCTTCTCTGATCCCTTTTTTGGAACATGATGATGCCAACAGGGCCTTGATGGGATCCAACATGCAACGCCAGGCCGTTCCCCTCCTGAGGGCCAAGGCCCCATTGGTTGGGACCGGAGTGGAAGCGGTTGTTGCACGGGATTCAGGTGTTTCGGTGATTGCCAAGAGGGACGGCGTGGTAGAAGACGTGGACGCCAGGCGGATCGTCATCAGGTCAAGCGGGGGCGTGGATAATGATGAGCCGGAAGTCGAAATATACAAGCTCATCAAATTTAAGAAATCCAACCAGAACAGTTGCTACACCCAAAAACCGATTGTGAAAAAGGGTGACTGGGTAAAAAAGGGACAGGTTATTGCTGATGGGCCTGCCACTGAATTGGGAGAACTGGCTTTGGGCCGGAATGTGATGGTCGCCTTCATGTCATGGGGTGGATATAATTTTGAGGATTCAATTCTTATTAGCGAAAGGGTGGTAAAGGAAGATATCTATACGTCTATCCATATCGAAGAATTTGAGGTTGTCTCGCGAGATACGAAATTGGGGAAGGAAGAAATTACACGGGACATCCCAAATGTAGGCGAAGATGCCTTAAAGAATCTGGATGAAAGCGGGATTATAAAGATTGGGGCTGAAATTGAGCCGGGCGATATTTTAGTAGGGAAGATAACCCCAAAAGGTGAGACTCAGCTATCTCCGGAAGAAAAGCTCTTGAGGGCTATATTCGGAGACAAGGCGGGAGACGTCAAGGATACGTCTATGAAAGCTCCTCCCGGTGTAAACGGCATTGTGATTGATGCCAAGGTGTTTTCGAGAGGCGGCGTTGAAAAGGATGAGCGGACTCTTGCCATTGAGGCCGAAGAAGCCATGCGGCTCAGGAAGGACCTGGAGGACGAAGTAGATGGCATTGTCAGAAGCGCAAAAGAAAATTTGATCGGCATCCTTGCCGGGAAAAAACTGAAAACGGATCTGCGTGACAAGAAAGGCGGAGACACGTTTTTTCGCGCGAAGCGGACGATAACGCCGGAGAACATTGAACAGCTACCGATCGAGATATGGGCCGGAGCTGATATCAAAGCATCCATGGACGACATTGAAAAGGTGGAGGCTATTGTCGAGAATTGCACCTCCAAGGTGGCGCACATTACAGAACTCTGCGAGGAAAGGATAGAAAACTTCGCCCTTGGGGACGAACTGGCACCGGGTGTTATTAAAATGGTCAAGGTTTTCGTGGCGGTAAAACGGAAGCTCTCTGTAGGGGACAAGATGGCCGGTCGCCACGGGAATAAGGGTGTCCTGTCCAGGATCCTTCCGGTCGAAGATATGCCCTACTTTGCAGATGGAACCGCTGTAGACATTGTACTCAATCCGTTGGGGGTGCCCTCGAGAATGAACGTGGGCCAGGTCTTGGAAACCCATCTGGGATGGGCTTCCCATGCGTTGGGCCGACAAGTGGGAGAACTCGTTGACAAGATGAAAAGCAATGAGGAGCTGAGGGGAAAGCTGAAAAGGCTTTTCAGCAAAAAGGAGTATGCAGCCTTCCTGGAGAACAGATCTGATGAGGACTTGTTGAGGGAAGCGAGATTGATGTCTGGGGGGCTGCCGGTGGCAACACCTGTTTTTGATGGAGCAGATGAGGAGGAGATAAAAGCGTTTCTAAAAGAGGCCGGATTGCCGGTTACAGGCCAAACGACACTTTATGATGGCCGAACTGGAGTGCCTTTTGATCAGCAAATTACGGTAGGTATGATGTATATATTGAAACTTCATCATTTAGTAGATGATAAGCTTCATGCACGTTCGATTGGGCCATATTCACTCGTAACCCAGCAGCCCCTGGGGGGTAAGGCCCAGTTTGGCGGTCAGAGATTGGGCGAAATGGAGGTATGGGCCATGGAGGCCTATGGGGCGGCATATACCCTCCAGGAGTTTTTAACCGTTAAGTCGGATGATGTGGCTGGCAGGACCCGAATGTATGAAAGGATCGTTAAGGGTAATAATACCCTTGAGTCCGGACTTCCGGAGTCATTCAAGGTGCTAATGAAAGAACTGCAGGGCCTCGGCCTTGAAATTGAGCTTTTTGAGGATAGCCAGGTGTGAGATTGACGATTGACGATTGATTATTGACGATTGTCCAGCTCAAGCCCAAAGAGGAGAAGGCGATGGAAGAATTATACAACTTTTTTGCAAAGCCAAAAGATCCATCCAGCTTTAACGCTGTTAGAATATCGCTAGCCTCGCCAGCGAAGATTTTAGAATGGTCCTATGGCGAGGTCAAAAAACCTGAGACCATCAACTACAGGACCTTTAAGCCAGAACGGGATGGGCTGTTTTGCTCGAAAATATTCGGCCCTATAAAGGATTTTGAGTGTAATTGCGGGAAATACAAAAGGATGAAGCACCGGGGTATTGTATGCGAAAAATGCGGGGTGGAGGTGATCCAGAGCAAAGTTCGGCGAGAACGGATGGGTCATATCACCCTTGCAGCTCCTGTCGCTCATATCTGGTTTCTGAAGGCCCTCCCGTCCAAAGTGGGCAATCTGTTAGATATGACTTTGAAGGATTTGGAAAGGGTCCTCTATTTTGAAGCGCATGTTGTCATCGACCCAAAAGATACCCCACTTGCAAAATGCGCTGTGCTGACCGATGAACAGTTGCAACAGGCCAAAGAGGACTATGGTAACCGTTTTGAGACGGGTATCGGGGCCGAAGCGATCCAGACTATGCTTAAGGACTTGAACTTAGAAGAACTTTCTGAAGACCTCAGAAAGGAAATGTCTGCGACCAAGTCAGAGGCAAAAAGGAAAAAATTGATAAAACGCCTCAAGATTATTGACGCGTTCAGAGATTCAAAAAACCGCCCAGAATGGACCATCCTGAGCGTGATTCCTGTATTGCCGCCCGATCTCAGGCCTCTTGTTCCCTTAGATGGGGGACGGTTTGCCACCTCTGATCTGAATGACCTTTACCGGCGGGTAATTAACCGGAATAACCGGCTGAAAAGGCTTCTGGAGTTGAACGCGCCTGATATTATCGTAAGAAACGAGAAAAGGATGCTCCAGGAGGCGGTTGACGTCCTGTTCGATAACGGGAGAAGAGGAAAAGTTGTCACAGGCGCAAATAAGAGGCCTTTCAAGTCTCTAAGTGACATGTTAAAGGGAAAACAGGGAAGATTCAGGCAGAACCTGCTCGGGAAACGGGTCGATTATTCGGGTCGCTCGGTGATTGTTGTGGGTCCCGATCTTCGTCTGCATCAATGCGGGCTTCCCAAAAAAATGGCCTTGGAGCTATTTAAGCCTTTCATATATAATAAGTTGGATGAAAAAGGGCTGGTCACCACCATTAAGAGTGCAAAGAAGATGGTGGAGAGAGAGACCCCTGAAGTCTGGGATGCCCTGGATGAAGTGGTCAAGGAATATTGTATATTGCTGAACAGGGCCCCCACGCTTCATCGGTTGGGAATGCAGGCATTTGAGCCTATCCTTATTGAGGGAAAAGCGATCCAACTCCACCCTCTTGTGTGCACCGCTTTTAATGCCGATTTTGACGGCGACCAGATGGCTGTCCATATCCCACTTTCCCTTGAGGCCCAAATAGAGGCCAGGGTCTTGATGATGTCCACGAACAATATCCTGTCGCCTGCCAACGGTGATCCTATTATCGTTCCGAGTCAGGATATCGTATTGGGGATCTATTATATGACACGGGAAAGGCCATTTTCTAAAGGTGAAGGAAAGGCGTTTTCAAGCCCCGATGAGGTAAGGGTCGCCTATGATGCCGGAGAATTGGATTTGCACGCCTCAATTAGAGTAAGGATTGACGGAAAACTTTACAAGACGACAACCGGTCGTATACTCCTTTATGAAATTGTACCCGAGAAGACGCTTCCCTTTGAATTAGTCAACAAGGTGATGTCCAAAAAGGAACTCCGGTTTCTGATTAATGAGTCGCACCGTAAGGTGGGGATTAAATCCACGGTTATCTTGGGGGACAGGCTGAAAGATATTGGGTACAAATATGCCACCCTGTCGGGCATATCCATATCGATGAAGGATATGGTGATCCCCTCGAAAAAGGGAGCGATTATCCATGAGGCTGAACAAGAGGTGAAAAAGATTGAAGATCAATATATAGACGGCCTGATTACGGATGGGGAGAAATATAACAAGGTCGTTGATATCTGGGCCAAGTCCACAGAAAATGTGGCGTCTGAGATGATGAGGGAGATGGAGATAGAAGTGGTTGAAGGGCCTACAAAGGAAAAGACGGAGGTGAGCGGTTTTAATCCGGTCTATATGATGTCTGATTCGGGGGCAAGGGGGAGCAAAGACCAGATGAGGCAGTTGGCAGGGATGAGAGGGTTGATGGCCAAGCCTTCCGGGGAGATCATCGAAACGCCCATTACCTCAAATTTCCGAGAGGGGTTGACTGTCCTGCAGTATTTTATCTCCACACACGGGGCCCGAAAAGGGTTGGCTGACACCGCGCTCAAGACAGCCAACTCCGGTTATCTGACCCGCAGACTTGTGGATGTATCACAGGAGGCAATCATTACCGAGGAAGATTGCGGAACCGTGGACGGCATCTGGGTTGAGGCCCTTGTGGAAGGGGGCGAGATTCTTCAGAGGGTGGGGGAACGGATACTTGGCCGGTTGGCTCTCGAAGATATTTATGATCCAGTGACCGGAGAGATGTTGGTCAGGGCCAACGAGGAGATAGGTGAGGAGGAGGTTCAGAAGATAGAAGAAGCTGGAATCGAGCGGGTCAGGATACGATCTGTTTT
>CAZACO010000066.1:5952-11156 GCA_964483185.1 uncultured Desulfobacteraceae bacterium | reverse complement strand
CTCGGCAAGGGATGAGAGGGCCATCTCCCGCATGATGATTCTCTATCCCATGATCTGTACCATCATATTCTTCATGCCGATTGCGGTGGGCGTCCTGGGCCACCTGTCATTTCCGGATCTTGCAGGAAAACAGGCCGACCGCATCCTTCCGATGGTGATAACCCTGGTCTCCGGGGATATCATGGCCGCGCTGGTCATTGCCTGCGGACTCGCTGCGCTCATGTCCACCATGGACTCCCAGCTCCTCACCCTGAGTTCCATCTTCACAAGGGATATCTTTCCCCTCCTTGCACGCAGACATGTGAAGGGACATACCGCAGGCAGAATCTTCGTCGTTCTCCTGAGCCTTGTAGGCCTTGCCCTTGCATACAGACCGCCCGCAACCATCCTTCAGATTGCAACCCAGACCTTTACAGGGCTCGCGGTCCTCTTCCCGACGGTCATATTCGGCCTCTACCTCAGAAGCGTGAGGCCACTCCCGGCCATTCTATCCATCCTCTCAGGGGAGGGCTTGATGCTCCTTTGCTATTTCAAGGTGTTGCCCACCTGGGGGTTTCTGCCGGTGGTCCCGGTCATGGCCGCGACATTCGTGGTTTATCTGGCCACGTACTGGATACTGAGCTGGCGCGAGGGGTTACTGCAAATAAGGATGCCTCGATGGGTGTCGGACCCGTACTTCTACCTTCTGCTGGGTGTTTTTGTCCTTTCCCTTGATTTTTGGGCGTGGGGGAGGGTCTGTCCCAGATGGGCCGGAATACCTACATGGCTTGGATACTTTGTGGCCCTTTCCATTCTCCAGACCCTGTTGATGATCCGGCTGGTGCGTCGCAGGGGGTCTCCCACCGGTTACTAAGATTTCTTGTCCAAGATCTCCCTTATTTTCTGCGACAGCTGCTTCACACGGAAGGGTTTTTGGATGAAATCGCTGCAACCCCGGTCCAATATTTTTTTGGCCTGTCCATTGATGCTGTATCCACTTGAAAGGATGACCTTGACCTCGGGATTCATGTCGCTTATTCGGTCATATGCTTCGCCCCCACCCATATCCGGCATCACCATGTCCAGAACAATCAAATCTATCTGATCTTTGTTTTCCCCGTAAACCTGGATGGCCTCTTTTCCGCTCTTGGCAATGAGGACATCGTATCCCATCCTCATCAACATCGGCTTCACGACATCCAGAATGAGTTCTTCATCATCTACCACCAGAATGGTCTCACAGCCTTTCAACACTTCTTCAGATAACGGTTTCTCTTCGATAACCTCCTTTTCAGAGGCAGGCAGATAAATATTGAAAGTGGTTCCCTTTCCTTTTTCACTGTAAACATTGATAAAACCACCATGATTTCTTATTATTCCATAGGCAGAGGCCAATCCTAAGCCGGTGCCTCTACCCATCGCCTTGGTGGTGAAAAAGGGCTCGAAGATTCTTCCCTGTGTTACCTTGTCCATTCCAACCCCTGTGTCGGTAATGGATATTTTCACATATTTTCCGGCTTCCACAGAAAAAGGGTTGACATACTCTTCATCAAGAATCACATTTTCTGTTTCCAAATAGAGGTCACCGCCTCCGGGCATGGCCTGCGAGGCATTGACAAAAAAGTTCATCAAGACCTGATCCATCTGACCCGGGTCCACTTCCACCGGCCAGACACCCAACTGGTATTTTGAGTGGATGGCTATCTCCTTTTTTGTCCTGCCAAACATACCGGAACTATTCTTGAGCAGCTTGTTTACGCTGGTCGGCTTGACCTCATATTTCCCGCCTCTGGCAAAACCCAGGAGTTGCCGGGTAAGATCTGCTGCGCTCCCAACATACTCTTCTATCTCCTTGAGATCCCCAAAATGGGGGTGAGAGGTTTCTTTGTCCATTAACATCAGCGTGATGCGCCCCTGAATACCCATGAGCAGGTTGTTAAAGTCATGGGCTATACCGCCCGCAAGCGTTCCCAAGGACTCCAGCCTTTGGACTTGCTGGAGTTGGTGCTGTAACCTCTTACGTTCGCTGATATCTCTTGTGACACCCAATAAGGAGGACGGACGTCCTTCCTTGTCATAAATAAACCGTACGGAAACCTCGGTCCAAATGGTGGTGCCGTCCTTGCGATATTGCTCCAATTCCAGAGTGCGTGATCTCGGCGGGTCGACATTTTGAGGCTCTTCGCTCAGCTCCTCGGCCAGGACCTCGGTTGCGAGCTTCATAGACGGGGGTGTCAGTAGATTTTCTAACTGAAGCCCCATGGCCTCGTCCGCACTATAGCCCAAAAGGTTTACCACCGACGGACTGACATAAGAAAAACGCATACAATCAAGATCCAATGTCCATATATTGTCGGTGATGTTGTCCGCCAGCAGCCGATACTTGGCCTCGCTCTCCCGCAACGCCGCTTCGGCCTTTTTGCGTTCATCAACTTCCAGCTCCAGTGCATTCTTTACCTCTATCAGTTGCGACCGTTCCCTTTCCAAGATGCACGTCAAGTCTCTTTCTTTCTGATGCGTTGAGACAAGGCCTTTCACCAGTACTGTGACAGACATTGCAGCAACGGCGTTTAGAAGAATGAAATTCGTGCCTGCGACGATCATCGCTTCCACGGTGCCGAAGAATGGAAATGACTGGCCAAATCGTCCTGTGCTCAAGAGCCAGCCTATGATCGTCAGCGTGATCGCGTTGATGGCTAAAGCCCCAATCGCGGCCCTTGTTCCCAGAAGAACCCCACTCAAAACGGCAAAACCAAACAGCCACGCAGGGCCACCACTCAGGGGGCCAACAGAAATAAGTATGGCCAAACCAGCGGCATAGACGACCACCGAAGCCATTACCGCGCGCAGTTCATATCTTGGACGACGCAACAAGAGGAGGCTAAGACCGATTAGCCAGGCACTTCCAATACAGATCCCTAAGCCCCATAAGCCTTCTTTTATCAGAAAGACAATTGCGGGCACGAAGGTGACAAGGCCTAACAATAACCCGGTGAAAATAATCGCAAACAGGATACGCACACGCCAGTGAAGGAGGCTGTCTTTATCCAAGGCGGACTGCGAAGCCATCCGATTCATAGCGAATGTCTGGAATCGTCTGAAGTAACTTGATTGACTATTGGCAGGGTCCACTAAATCGAACGCCCCCTTTTGAAAATGCTCAGCGAGCGCATTCCCCGCTGCTTGCGGTCCCGCTTGCAGCGGGATTAGCGAGCGAACTTTAAAAATGGTCAAAATTCCTTACATTTGGGAGATTCCCTGTCCCGCCAATATAGGCGGGACTGCAGGGTTCTTCAATTTTTTCATCCTTTTCTTATCGGCCTTAAAATTCCTTTTGTAAAGGTATAAATTTAAACACGAAAGCGCCTGTTTTCAATTTAGGGCCCGCGCAAAAACAGGTTCCCAAAATGGGCGCCCCTATTTAGTTTCCATCCATAAATGGCCCTTTTCCGCAATCTCGGCGTCAAACTGCGGGGTTCCTTGTGCGACGTACTGCAGTACGTCTCCGCGCAACCCCTTGTTTTCCTTGACCTTGCGAAAAATTGCTCATTTATGAATTGGAAACCCATCGTGCCCACGGTGGTGTTAATGGATGGGCACTATTTAGTTCAGATTTGGCTGGGCGGATTGAGCAAAACCACCCCGGAGAAACAGGCTCCGCATTTCACGGGGCAGGAATAGCCGCACCTCGGGCGGGTCCCGAGGATGTTGCGATTGAGGCGCGGCAGAAGATGGCCTGAAGATGGGATGCGAAAGACAGTAAGGAGAGCGCGGGGCTAGCCGCCTTTTTTGTGAATTGCCGTCATCTTCTTGATGAAGGCGAGGTTCCGATAGGCCTCATACGCGGTCCTGCTGTTTTTTCGGGCCCGACGTAACGCCTCCTTGAAAAGGCGGGCAGCCTCTGTTAACCGGTCCATTTTCAATGCCGCATATCCGGCCTTGAGACGAAGGTCTGCATCAGGGCTCAGTTCAGCGCTCCGGTGGTAGGCATCATAGCTTTCCTCAAATCGTCGCAGGCGAAAGGCGATGGCGCCCACGGTTTCCCAGCGCTCGGCCGTCGCTTCGGCCGCTACTGCGGACCTTGCTGATGTCAGCGCCATGTCGTAGCGATGGCCGCTCAGGTAGGTGTGGGTCAGGTGATCCCAATCAACAGCGGTTGGGTTTCCCATCCATGTCTTCTTGAGCGTGGCCGCCGCTTTCATCGGTACGCCGGCCATATGATAGAGATCCGCCAGTTCCTTCAACGGGTCGGGATCGGGGGGGCCGAGACGAACCGCCACGGCCATGGCAGCCGCAGCCTTGGCATAATCGGCCTGCTGGAGCCCTACCCAGACAGCCAGCTGCCATACCGCGGGATTTTCCGGATACCGGTCGATAAGGCGCTTCAGTGCCTTTTCCGCTTCCATCATCTGTTCCACTTCCACATAGGTCTTCACTAAGGATACGAGCCAGTTCAGGACCGGGCCCTTGGAGGCACACAGGACTTTCAGGAGCGGCAGGGCCTTTTTGGGACGCTTCAGATGCAACCAGAGTACGGCCCCCTGGTATCTTACCGTCGGGGTCACCTTCGGGTCGCTCAGGGCCGTACGTTCCATGACCGCCAGCGCATCTCCCTCCCGTTCTGAATCGACCAGGGCCTGGGCCAGGCTCACCAACCATTTTTGTTCCACCGGTTCCCTGGCAGCACAGATCCGGAGGAGGAAAATCCCTTTCTGGCTGTTTCCGGCCTGCAACCAGAGCATTGCGGCCCGATAATAATCGTCTCCTTTCTGTGTGATGTCAGCCCCTTTTTCCATGGCCCGGGCCGCCATTTCCGGCTCCTCCAGCATCAGGTAGCAGTTGGAAAGGGCGATATACCATTCACCCCGAGGAGATGGGAGTTGAGCCAGTCCCCTTAAGAGCGGCAAGGCCCGCTTCGGCCGATCTGCCTCCAACCAGAGTCGGGCGGCCCGAAACATATGCTCGTGCTTGCCGCTGATCTGTGCGGCACGCTCCATGGCCTGGGCTGCCTGCGGCACGTCTTCCAGGCGAAGCCAGGTATCTGACAGGAGCACCAACCACTTGGCCTCAGGCTTGGGCCTTTTCGCAAGGCCTTCCAGCAGGGGAAGTGCCTTTCGGGGCTTTTCTGCCTGAAGCCACAACGCGGCCGCCGAATAATAGTGATCCGGATTCTGGCTGATGTGTGCGGCCCGTTCCATGGCCCCTGCGGCATTCACAAAGTTCTC
>CAZACO010000066.1:0-5852 GCA_964483185.1 uncultured Desulfobacteraceae bacterium | reverse complement strand
TCGGCCTCTGCCGGGGAACGTTCACACAGAGGAATAAGGTGATAAAGGGCCTTTTCGGGCCGTGCCGCATGGAGCCACAGGACCCCTGCGTTATAAAGATATTCCGATTTGGGGTCCAGCCGGACCACCCGATCCATGGTACTTGCGGCCGATCGGGTCTGATTCAGGATCATGTAGGTGTTGGCAAGGGCGAGCAGCCATTCTACCTGAGGGGGGGTCCGTTCGGCCAGCTTTTCCAGTAGGGGGAGGGCCTTTTTGGGATGGTTGGCATCGAGCCAGAGCCAGGCCGCGTGGAACAGGAGTTTGGGATCCCTGCTGATCCTGGCAGCCTGCTCCATGGCCTCGGCCGTCTCCTCCTTCTTCTTGAGGGCCTTCAGCGTATTGGATAAGGCCACCAGCCAGTGAGATTTCGGGGAAGCCGTCCCGGTCAATTGTCGGAGCAGTGGCAGCGCCCTTCCCGGCCTTTCCGCCTCTATCCAGAAAACGGCGCACTGATACAACTGCTCCGGGTCCTTGGACAGGGCATATGCCGATGCCATGGCCTCGGCGGCGTTGACGTTATCCTTGAGTTCCTGATGGGCACGGGCCGTGGCCACATACCAGTCGGCCTTTTTCGATGGGGCCGGGTGAAGCTTTTTGAGTGCGGTTAAGGCCTTCTCGGGATGTCCGGCATCCAGATAGAGCACCGCGGCTTGATACCACGTACAGGGGTCCCTGGTGATGGCCGCCGCCTTTTCCAGTGCGATTGCAGCCTCCTTGCGCTCCCCGGCCTCCTGGTACAGGGAAGCCAGGAGCTGCCAGGCCTCGTTGAAGCAGGGGTTCAGTCTGACCGCTTTTCGCAGGTAATCAATGGCCGCATCGCGGTTCCCGGACTTGTGAAGGAAGTAACCCGCATCATAGTAGGGATAGGGATGGGTTTCCCCTTGGTGCGTTTCAAGGTAGTGTGTCAGAATGGCGGCGGCGCCCTGAATATCGCCCTTCCCGCCGGCACTCTCCGCCTCGGTGATGACGGAATGAAGGGCCTCGGCCATCGGGTCGAGGTCCCGGGGACACCCGGCAGGTTCGGCGGCCCCGGCCTGGATACATGGGACCCCCATGCACGCCACAGCAATGAGGAGGATCATCCCGAGCTTAGCCATCATGTCCCAATTCAAATCGAATGGTCATCTCAACCCAGGTCTCCACCGGCCTGCCGGCCTTCTTGCCAGGCTTGAAGCGCCACCGGGGCACTGTCTGGCGCACAGCCTGATTGAAAATGTCCTCTGGTTCGGCATGGACAATGGTGATCTCCCGGGGCTTCCCCTCTCGGTCCACCAGAAACTGAACCGTCACAACCCCCTCGATCCCCATGCGTCTGGCCCTGTAGGGATAGTGGGGTCTGAGCGTTGCAATGCTGACCGGCTTCTGATCCACTTCATTGAGGCCGACCCGCGTCTGCTGCGTAACCGGCTTTCGGGGAACCGGCCGGGCAAAGGCTTTGGGCACGGGTACCTTTCCCACCCTGAGATCCACTTTCAGATTCATGGGACTCGACTGGACCGGGAGGGCGCTCAAGGAAACCGCCTGGAGCGAGGGTGCCTGGAGCTGAGGCGGGTCGGGTGTAACAGGCTCCAGGGTCGGCGTCTCCAACGGGGGCATATCCACGGTTGCAAGGGTCATTTCGGGAGGTGCCACCTCGGGTGTTTCCAGTTCCGGCGGCTCCATCTCAGGGAGTTCCGGTGTTTCAGATTTGAATTCCGGCTCCGGCGGCTCCGGGGCCTCAGGCAGGGGCTTCAGATCCTGCTCCGGCAGTATGGGATCCGGAGGCAACTCCGGTTTGATGGGGATCAGGAGGGCGTAGGAAACCGCCCGATGATGCGACGGGTAGGATGTCTGGCGCAATAGCAGGGGCACAAGGGCAAAAATCCCCATGCTGATCAATCCGGCCCCGGCTAACAGGAGCGAGAACCGAAGGGGCTTTCCTCCTATGGGACCGACTCGGGTCACTCCAGCCTCCTGGCCGCAACAGCGATGTTTTCCGCACCGGCCAGGCGGCACTGGTCGAGCACCGCCACCAAGCGGCCGGTGGGACACAATTCGTCTGCGTCGAGGATAACCCCACCCTTTGCGTTTTCAATCAGAAAGATCTCCACCAGGCCGCGGACCCGCCGGAGGTCCACCTCTTGACCGTCGATGAAGATATGACCGCCCGGAGTGATGCCCACCACCATTCCGGCAGTCTCCTTTTTCTCGGCCGTGGTCGCCTCCGGCCGGTTCACCTCAACGCCCGATTCCCGAACAAAACTGGCCGTCACTAAAAAAAAGATGAGCAGGATAAAGATCATGTCGATCAACGGCATCATGTTGATCTCCACGTCGCCGCCGTCTTCATCCTGAGTTCTTGCTGCAGCGATACCGCCTAAACGGAGCATTTCTGCCACTCCTTTTCAAGCCATTGGGAAACGGCCTGCTGAAATACCAGCATATTCTGATGGATGCTGCGGATCTCCTTTCGCATGGCCTGGCCCGCCAATATGCCGGGGATGGCCACAAGCAACCCTGCCTGGGTGGTGATCAGGGCCTCCTTGATTCCCGAGGCCATGGCCTGCGCGTTTCCCATTCCATAGATGCCGATCACCCGGAACGTCTCCACCATACCGTTGACCGTCCCCAACAGGCCCAACAGCGGTGCGGCGGCGGCCAATACCATGATGGTCGGGATATGGCGGTAGAGGCCCTGGACCTGGCGGTGAACTGCGGCTTCGAAAAAGAGCAGATCCGCCTCCCCGCACAAAAAGGCCTTGCCCCGGTAGTAATTTGTCAAAAAAAAGCTCAGTGCGCCTGCTCTGGGACAGCAGGTCTGCTCCTTCAGAGGGTCCTCCTCCTCCAGGCACCTGAGGGCATCACTCACCAAAAAGGTCCGACGCCTCACCCGAAAGATCCACTCGGCCTTCAGAACGATCAAGGTCCACATCCATAGGGAAATCAGCCCAATCGGAATCATGATGGGCCCCCCGGTTTCAACGAGGTCCCAAAGACCGACAAGAATCTCCATTTCCGCCCTTTCTTTTACCCTCTCACCACGTGAGTTTCACCGTTTGTTCGCAACCGTAGCAAGGCTCCCATGAGCGCAAGGCCCTTTTCTTCCATGTCCTGCGACAGGTTCCGGGCACGTCTCCCTAAAAAGGCCGCAACAATCATGACCGGAATGGCCACGGCCAGACCCACCTGTGTGGTGACCATGGCCTCGCTGATGCCCCCCGCCATCAACCGGGGATCCCCTGTCCCGTGCATCGTGATGACCTGGAAGGTATTGATCATCCCGTTGACGGTTCCGAGCAGACCCAGGAGCGGCGCCACCGCAGCGCAGACCTTCAGGGCGCCTAAGAAGCGCTCCAGTCTTGGTGTTTCCCGCAGCATGGCTTCGGATAGTGCGCTTTCGATCACCTCGCTCGGATCGCCCCGGTGCTGTAGACCCGCCATCAAGACCCGCCCTGTTGGACGCTGTCGATGGGGATAGGCGGCCTCCATCGCACCCTCAATATTCCCGCCTCCCACCAGCTCCGTGACCCGGGTCATGAGTTCGTCCGTGTTGTGACGCACCCTGCCCAAGAAAATCAGGCGCTCAATGGTCAGAGCCAGGGCCACCAGGCCCACCAAGAGAATCGGCACCACGAGCACACCGCCGCTTCTGAGCTGATCCATCAATGTGACGCGGTGGGCCAACTGTTGAATGGCTGCGCCCCCCGAGATATCGGTATACACGTCCCCGGTTTTTCCTTCAAAGTAGTGTCGCAGATTTCGTCGTACCCAGAAGGAGGGGCTCGGACCCATGATGAGACGGCCAGAAGCCGGGCTCAGGCTCAGATATCCGACATATTTTTCCGCACAATACATGGCAGGCAGATGCCCCAATCGGATGATCTCTCCCTGGGTCTCGTTTCCACTCCGGTCCACCATCATCCCTGTATAGGCGATCTTTTCTCGAGACGCCATCATATCCTCGAACGAAAAGTCGAGCAGTGCCTTCAGATCCCTCAATCGAAAGACGCGGTGAGGGTCCACAAAAGATCGCAGGGTATTCAGCCGATCAGGCCTTTCGGCACTGTAAGGACTTCGCTCGGCCAAGGCCAGGAAGTTACTGGCATGGTTGATGAACAACATGCCTAACTCCTTGTTGTCTGCCAGCCGGCGGGAGACCTCTTTGGTAATCTTATCCCGCTCTTGAGAGAGCTTCTCGAGCCGCTCCTGATCGGCGGAAAGGGTATCGGAGGCGGCCGAAACCCTTGTCTCGAGATCGGCCAGCTTCTGTTGGAGGGCCTGCCGGCGCAGTTTGATGTGTTGAAGCGTCAGCTGCTGTTCCTTGCGCGCATGACGATATTCCGCCTGGATATCGGAAGCGACCTGTTCAAAGGGGCGTTCCGCCCATGCCTCTGCTGACAGACCGACCAAAAGGAGCACCATCCCTATCATCTTAGTCACGGCGACGACCTCCGGCCTCGGGGGTCTCCACGGGTCTTCCCATGGGAAGCTTGGTCAGTTCGATGATGTGAATCCGTTCCACGATCTGGACGGCCTCATGAATGTCTCTGACACTGCCGTCCACCGGGAGGTATACATTCTGGCGGGCATTCCAGACATAGGCCTTTTCACCATCCATGCTGAGGGCATAGAGTCCCACACGTCCCACTTTCAACAGCTTTACGCGAGTGGATCGTCCCTCAATGTCAACCTCGGTCTCTTGGATATCGACCGCATAGCCGAAATCAACTTCACGCGCCACCGCATCAAAAAGGGTCCGGGTCTTGGCCAGAAGACCTGCATCGTAATCGTTGAGAATATGAGCCGTATCTGCCATGCGCTCGAGGCGCCCGGCCTTGTCAAAAGGGACATCGCCTTCAACACATGTGGCCAGTCGTTCAAGACCTTGATCCAGAATCGGGAGAAGTTCCGCATTGATTCTTTTCATTTCCTCGGCCTTTTCCCTCAGTTCGGCCATCTTGTTTTCAAGTGTCTCAAGATATTCTGAGGTCTTGTTCTGCTCCCAGGCCATCCGTTTGAGTGCTCGCTCGCTTCGGTCGATTTTCTCCAGGAGCTGTCTTTCTTCCGCTGCCCATGCATCCACGGTCTTCTGCGTCTCAACGTCGACGGCGACGGTTCGCTCTGATGTCTGTTTCACGGCCGATGGGGAATCCTTTGCAGCGCTCGGTTGCCCGTGCCCGACCCCAAGGAGGCAAAGAAGGCCCAGTGCCAGTATTTTGAAAAAACAGGTGGTTGCAGATCGTATCACTTGCTCCCTCCGTAAAAAGAGTTCGAACGCAGATGAACGCAGATGGCCTCTGACGGCTTGTTTGAAATCAGATCCGCGATCGGAATGTTGGGATAGTGGAACACTGGAATATGGGTCCTTTATTAAGATACCCAGATGACTCATTATCTGCGCGTATCGGTTATCTACGGTTATTTATGTCCTTTTGAATACCAATTATAACCTAAATACGGATAAATTCAAACAAAAAAAGCCACGAACACCGGGCTCCTTCGGATGCCCCAGCCTTCGTGGCTTTGTTAAAAAAATCGCGTTTCATGAACCGGGCTGACACCTTCGTGGTATCAGGCGGCCCAGATACATTCTGGAAGACGTCTTCTGCTCGTACGGGAAAGACCATACACCCTCTTTATGCCGGCGTCAAGTCTCCGGGCTTCCACCGTGCATTTTTGCAGTGATGTGAATAGATTCAGGCCTGACTTGGCGCGGGGTGTGATGATGGATTTTAAATATGCATATTGACTTATAATCTTATAAATGCTCTATTAGCCACGGAAAGGAGGGAAACGAGAGATGGATGACAAGACCCTGTTCAACACCCGGG
>CAZACO010000065.1:0-11313 GCA_964483185.1 uncultured Desulfobacteraceae bacterium | reverse complement strand
AAAGGGGTTGATGATCTCACTCCCCCCCCAGAATCTAAAGGCCTCTTTCTGAGGCGGCCGGGTATCGGCGTCAGAGGTTCCTATCTGGGCCGTCTCCACCGCCAACATGGAGACATTTTCTTTCCATGCCTCTTCACCCACGCGGTTTGCGCAGATATTATAGATGCCAAAGACACGGGAATAGAACTTGTTAATCACCCCCCAGCTTTCAATATTGGAAAACTCCGTTCCCATGGAACCCTGGGAAGAATTAAAGATCGTGACAAAGATATCGGCCTTCTGCACCACGCCCAAGTAGGGAAGCGATGGGTGCCACAGGTCATTGCAGATAAAGACCGCGACGGTAAACCCATGGAGCTTGAACACGGGAACCTGCTTGCCCGGCGAGAAGAATTTCCGCTCTTCAAACACGCCGTAGTTGGGAAGATTGAGCTTGCGATAGGCAAAAAGGATCTCTCCATCCACCGCCACCAGGGCGGAGTTGTAGAAGTTCATAGAAGGGGACTCTTCAATAAACCCCACCACAGCGGCCGTCCCCTTTGTGGCCGAGGCCACCTCCCGGATCTCTTCAGAATCCAGCCTCAGGGACAGCTCGTGGTACCGTTGGCCCACAAAATAGCCGGTCAAGGCAAGCTCGGGAAAAACGATCAACTGGGCACCCTGATCCCTCCCCTGATGGATCTTCTGGATAATATCATCCAGGTTGGCCCTGACATCAAACAGCATGGGATGGGTCTGGTAAACGACCGCTTTCATTTATCGCTGACTCCTTTTTTTAAAGCGTTTTTGACAGGGGTACTCCCGGAAAATGCCTGAGGTGTCCTCCGATCCCTCTTCTTTGTCGTGTAAAACTGAGTTGCGTTCATTGTTTCAACCATTTTAAGAATACCGCCTCCCCGGCCGGGCGCAAGCCCCATTGTTTATCTGCAGCGAGAAGACCTTCGGCCATTGACCGACCGTATCCCCTGGCACACGCTATCAGCACGCCGGAGAGCCCGCCTCTCTCTTCCATGACTACAACCTGGCATGGCACGCGGAGCACAGGCCCCTGAAGTAGAAAAGGCGGATCGTTCTCAGGAGGACAGAGATCGAGATAAGTCACCTTTTCCATCAATGAAAACACCCCATTCCCTATGACCGCCAGGATTGCAAAACCATCCGTAATATCAGTATAAGCAATTCCTTGGGAGTCACAACTTCTTTGTTTCAGGAGATGCCACACAGCGGCTTGCATCCGGTTCATACGGCTGATGAGCATTCCCTTCTTCAGGACACATTGCCCGGGGATTGGAGGAATCTTCACCCCCGAAGGCTTTATCCCGGACAGGTCGGCGTCCTGTACGTCCCATTTTGAGATATGACTCAGATCGATCAAAAAAGGGCCGTTTCCCTCGCTTTCATATTCAAGAACCACCTCCCAATGACCCCGGATCTCCGTCTTGCAAGGAAAATCTTTGAAAACCACAGGGGATTTTCTGTCATACGAACCCATGATACCTCACATCTTCAAGCGCTTTCCTTCAGGATCATAAAAAGGCGTTGTCACCACCCTGGCATAGAGACGCCGATTCCTCATCCCCTCTTCAAAAAGAGCCAATCGGCTCCCTATCCCGCTCAGGGGTGCTTCCACAAGGGCCAGTCCGATGGATTTATCCAAGGCAAAACTGTACCGGCCCGTGCAAACGTAGCCCCGAATGGTTTGATCCACTACAATCGCCCCATCTTTTGGAGGTCTGAACGGCTCTTCCATCTCGATGCCAACGAGTTTCATGCGGTTTTCCTGATGTTCCGTAAACCTGAGGGCAGGAACGCCGACGGCCCTCTCATCGGTTTTGCCCCGGTGCCACAAAAAGCCCAGGCCCAGATCGTGAAGCGTGGTGCGGTTTTCAGATTCCTGCCCAAGGATAATGTGACCCTTTTCCAGTCGAAGGACATTCTGGGCTTCCAGGCCGAAGGGGCCCATGTGAACATCCTTCCCTGCTTCAAGCAACAACTCCCACACACTCTCCATATAAGAGGCCGGCACATGGAGCTCATAGGAGAGCTCCCCCAGGAATCCAAGTCGCATGACCCTGGCCGAAACGACACCTCCTATCTTGATTTCACCATATCCTCCATAAGGAAAGCCCTCTTTTGATATATCCGCATCCGTCAACTTTTCGAGCACTGCCCGGGCATTGGGGCCGGCCAGGTTGATGGCGCCATATGCATTCGTGAGATTCACCAGATGAAACTCCCATGGCTCATACCGGACATGATAGCGAATCCATTCCTCGGTGGAATCGGCACGTCCCGTTGTGGTAGTGAAGTAGTAGTCGTTTTCACCTTGTTTTGCGATAACCCCATCGTCTATGGGGCAGCCGTCATCGTTACACATGGCCGAGTATTTCACCCTCCCCTCGGGTATCGCGGCCATATGGCCCACATAAACACGCTCAAGTGCCCTTAATGCGTCCGGGCCGAAGATCCGAAATTTGCCCAGCGTGCTCACATCTATGATTCCCACATTGGTGCGCACACCCTCAATCTCTTTCCTCGAACTGAAATCCTGGGAAAAGTATCTTGCCCGCTTCCAGGGCCCAACCCTTCGAAATATGGCCCCCGCCTCCTGTTGGGATTCATGGACAGGTGTCCTCTTGAACATGGCGCGGTGTGGTCCCGCATACGTGCCCAACAGGGTCGGCACGAGAGGTGACCGTACCGTTGTCGGCAGCTCAACATCAGATGAACGGCCAAGACAGTGGGAGAGGGCCAGCGGCAGGTTGTGACCCGGAATGCCGCCCTGGCCCGGACCCGTTCCGGCTCCGGTAAAACGCTTTACCAGTTCGACCCTGTCGAATCCCATCTGACAGGCCTGATAGATATGCTTGAGGGTGGTATCCTCGTCAAAGCATATGAAACGCTTGTGCCCACCGCCAAACGGCAACGCAGGGTCGGAACCTTTTGCAGGGCCCGGCAGGTCCGCGAGCCGCTCTGCGGCCCCTTTGATCAAGGCTTCAACCGGAGCCCTGCAATCGGCCGCAGCCTCGATGCCTGCCAGTTCTCCGGATGCTTCAATGGACAGGGGGTCTTCATAGCCCAGCAATCGGCCGGCAGCATGGAGCTTCTGAGGCAACTTCTTGGGCAGAAAGCAGCCTGTATGGGTATTGTAGCTCATTTCGGCCTGGGCCAGGAAAAGGGGGCCGGCTGCCGGGGTCAGTCCTGCCGAGGCCACAACTATATCGCAGTCAAACTGGAGGCGTCGGGTACCATCCATGGCCCCCAGCGTGACCCTGTTCAGGGTCTTGCCGTGGGCCTTGAGGGCAACCCATCCCGGCAAAACGGGGATTTTCCTTTGAACCAGTGCCTCCAGCAGGGCGGGATCCTGACCGGCAGTTCTGCAATCTGCCACGCATGAAACATGGAGGCCCATATCAAAAAGATCCACCGCGGCTTCAAGGCCCAGATCGCTGCCGATACTGAATACCGCGCACTCTCCGGCAAGGAGTCCGTAGGTGCGGCACAACCGCTGAACACATCCGATCTGCATAACGCCCGGGCGGTCGTTGTTTTCAAAAATAAGCGGCCGTTCCAGAGAACCCGTGGCCACCACCACACTCCCGGCCCTGATCTCCAGGTATTGCTCGTCGAAATCGTCCGTATCCCCGCCCACCTGAAATGCCGTAATGAGATTGCTGTCATAGTACCCGATCATAGATGAATGCGTGAACACACGCACGTTATCACACGCTCTGACCTCACGCGCCAGGTCCCTGGACCTTTTGTATAGAGGAACTCCAGGCGTGTATTCCGCCGTCCGATAGTCAAAGCTGCCGCCGAGCCAGGGACGGGCCTCCAGGAGGACCACCCGCAATCCCTGCCTGGCAGCCGCAAGGGCCGCTGACAGGCCTGCAGGCCCTCCCCCGATCACACAGACATCTGAATGGATATACTGCTCATCAAATCGCCCCTCCATACGGGAGCCGGGATGTACCACGCCCAGGCCCGCTACCTTTCGAATCTGCTCTCGAAAAAAGGGCCAGAGGTCATACGGTTTGTGAAAGGCCCTGTAATAGAAACCCGCAGGCATGGCCCAATCCAGCTTGTCCATGAACCCCATAAGGTCCCTTTCCGGGCTTCCCACCACGTTTTGGGGCCTCACGGCCGTGCCGGTTTTCAGCAACGTGCTTTCGGCCCGCATATTGGGCACCCCGTCAATTTCCATAAGACAGTTGGCAGACTCACCATCCAGGCTGTAAAGCCCGCGAGGCCGATGGTACTTGGTACTTCTTGAAAAGATCCGGATGCCGTTTGTATAAAGGCAGGTGGCAACCGTGTCCCCCTTCAGGCCGACAAAGGTGCGCCCTCTGTAGATCAGGGATCGTTCTTCGGAAGGGTCGATTCGTAGTGTGGGCAGTTGGGTCAGTCTATGCATTGTCCTGCTCGGGTTCGTCTACTTGGATATTGGTTCGCGTATCTCGCCAGACAGTAAACCAGGAGCCACAGCCGTCCCGGTGGAACCACCACTCCTTTTGCACCCCGCCTTTGCCCTCATGCATGTGGACATAGTCACACCATGCGCTGGGTGACAGGCCTTTTTGAGCCGGTCGAGGCCCCTTTTCTTCCCCGCCGAATCGGAATTCATAGCCGTCTCGACGACCGCACAGGGGGCAGTTTATGATGAGAGACAAGGTTCCATCTCCTTTTCTAATTCCACGGTCCGTAATAGACCGGCGTTGCGATTTCACCCATAAAGCGGTTCTCCTGGTAACGCCTTAATGTGAATGGTTGCAGGATTTCGGGGCAGAGCGCCGTTGCCATGAATTGGGCCAGATACTTCCCTGTAACGGCGCTTGCCTTGAAACCGAAATATCCCCATCCACAATCCATGTAGTAACCTTCAATAGGCTCATTGCCGTCAATAATTGGGGCCATGTCAGGCGTCATATCGGCAAGCCCTGCCCAGGCCCTCATGAATTTAACCCCTTTCAGGCAGGGCAAGAGCTCTGTCAACGCCTCTGCCTGATGCTTGATGTAAAAGGCACTGCTCCGGGTTGTATAATTGGGCCAGGGGTCCATATGGGCGCCGGTAACGATCTCCCCCTTGAGGGTCTGGTTGGCATAGCAATGATAGGCACCCGAGGAGATGACGTGATTCAGTAGGGGTTTCAAAGGCTCTGTGACCATGGCCTGAATGCTCAAGACGTGTATCGGCAGCCGTATGCCCACCATGGAAGAGATTAGAGGGGCATAGGCGCCTGCAGCGTTGAGGACCCGGTGAGTCCGGATCTTTCCCCTGTTCGTTTCCACAGATTGCACTTTTCCCTTTTCTACGCCAATCCCGAGGGCCTCTGTCCTCTGATGGATATGGACCCCATGTCTTGCCGCTTCTTTTGCAAGGGCCCACACCACCCCGTCGTGCCGAAGGGTCCCCCCGGGGGGGTGGTACATGCCCCCCAGGACAGGGTAGGTCAGTGCCTCTGATATATCGAGGGCGGGAATCAGCTCTTTGCACTGATGGGCGTCCAGCAAATCGCTCTCAATGCCATAGAACTGGGCAGAGGTCACTTGAAGTCTGAGCGCCCCTATGGCTGCTTCGCTGTGGGCCAGATTGAGATTCCCGCAGTTGTTGAACATCAAGTTGAAATCGAGCTCCCGGGTGAGTCGGGGCCAGAGTTCAAGGCCTTCCTTGTAAAGCGGTAAGTTTTCTTTAGTCCTCTGATTGGCCCGCACAATGGCCGTATTCCGTCCCGCCCCTCCAAATCCGATATAGCGCTTCTCGATCACCGCCACACGGTTCATGCCGTGTGCTTTAGCGAGGAAATAGGCTGTGGCCAACCCATGTAAGCCGCCACCGATAATCACGGCATCATATTGAGAGCGTAAGCGCGACTCCTTCCAGAGCCGCTTATATCTGGAAAACATGAGGTCTCCTCACAGCCTGAACCATCGGGTCAGCCATGAAATTGTATTGATGCAGCCTAATTCAAGAAACACTTCCCCGTATTTTGAACCGTATGATTGTCTCTCATATAGTTGGCCTGGCTCCCGTTGCGAATGATCGCCTCGAGCCCCTCCGGGTCGTACGGCTCCATTTCATATTCAGGGGCCTCTTCCGGGCCGGTCTCTCGACAGAGAACGATATGCCTCTCCAGCTTGGCGATGGAAAAGGAGATCAATTCTCTCAGGAATCCAAAGGCGTGTCGCATCTGGTGAAACCCGTGTTTTTTCATGAGTGCAAAGCCCCTGACCGCATCCTCCTCGGCCTGCCTGTTGGGGCTATCCTGACTCGTTGTGCAGGCCGTCTGAATCGATGGAATATCCAGTCTTTTGTTGACCTTTTCCTGAAGCAGGTTGGCAATATTGTGCGATACAAGGCCCAGATCCACGGCATAGTTTTTCCGGATATTGGCAATGGAGGGAAGCCCTGCATGGACCACGGCAATACCCGGTGTCACCAATTGTGCCAGCGTGATCCCGAACAGCCCCTCCGCATGGGTCAGTGTGAGCAGGCCCGACATGGAATAAGGGGCCGATAGGCCCGCCATGGGCATGGTGGAGACATAGACGGGGAGCCCCATTCTTACGCATGAGAGAAAGGGCGCCACCATGCTCTCTATGATGTTGAGCGGACTATTGATAATGGAAAACTGAATGGTGATCTTTCCACGGGTCTCATGGATCTCCTTGGCGCGTGCAAGACCTTCTTCAGTGACCGCAGCTACGTAGATGGGCTTTCGGCAATTTTCTACAAGGGTATCCATGACCTTCACTTCCTGGTTCTTGATCAAGACACCCCTTGCCATGAATTCCACCACATCCGATGCATCCACGGTTCTCGCGATCCTCGTCAGATGGTCGAATGTGGGCTCCACCAGCTCATCTGTCTGATCATCATACACAAAGGGGGCGGTTCCTCCGACCCCAAAGGCGTTTTCCGGAATCCAGTACTGTCCCCGTTTGGGGGCGGTATTAAGGGTCTGTTCCACCAGCGGTTTAAGCACATGAATATGTCCGGTGGTCTCGTCATACGCGGCCAGGCCGGTATCCTCAAAGATACGCCGAACCTCGGGGGAGACACACTTGACCCCAACCTCTTCAAGGACGCGAAGGGCGTCTCGGTGTATGCTCTCCAGGTATCCATTATCCACAAGTTCCATGACTCTTCCTTTCATCAAATCTTGACGCGCATGCCATCATGGGCAAACCGCACATTTTCGAATCTTTCCTGAAGCGCCAGATAGTCATCGTAGCCGCGGTTCCAGTATTCCTCTATATGGATGAACAGAATCTTTTCAGCCTTGATTCTTCCGGCCAGGACCATGGTCTGTTCAAACGTATAGAGGGTTGTCCTGGAGACGTGATCCTCAGGATAGTGGAAACCGTGTTTGAGACCCTCCTCAAAAATACCCGGCTGGATGACGAGAAGATCCGCCCCTTGAACCTCCTTCCTCCCCTCGGGAAACGGTCTGATATCGCACGGTGCATAGATGACCTTACTATCTCCACGCTCAAAGACATAGATGAACGATTGGGTAATGCCCCTGTCCACCGGAATGGCCGTGACCTCAATGCTACCAATGCGTGTCTTGTCTTGAAAGGGGTTGCTCCGAACAAATCCCTGGGCCTCATAATAGTCGATCAGGGGACCATAGATTGAACAGAGATCCCGAAGCCTTTCGTACAGCGAATCGGGAATCACCAGTCGAATGTGCCTCCCCGGGTAGCTTTTCCATGAGCGGAAATCCAGGGTCATATGCTCCACCACCCGAAGCCCTTCCACATGATCCGGGTCCAGGTGGGTGAGCATCAGGCAATGGATCTGATCGATGCGGGATCGATTCAACTGAAGGGCGATCTCTGCGGGTGTGTCGATGAGGATGTTTTCATCATGAATAAATGCGGAAGGACCTGTCCTGGCATAGGGGATTCCTTTGTCCCTGGCCTCCTCACAGACCCTACACCTGCATAGCGGCTTGGGGATGACCGTACATCCGCCTGAGCCGAGGATCGTCAATTCCATCACGCCCTGTCAATCAGCTCCACGGAAAGGGGCTGTTGGACTCTGGCAAAAGTTGTCCCTTCTCATACCGGTCAAACCGGAAAGGTTTGAGCAGATCCTGGTCTTCCCCCATGATCTCTCTCGCCACGAGTTGACCGACGCCTATCATCTTATAGCCGTGACTGGAGTCGAAAATCACGTAACAATTCTCTTTCATCACATCGAAGATGGGAAAGTTATCCGGGCTGAATACCCCAAGCCCGCCGGAAGGCTCTTTTCGGTAACGCGGGTACTGGTCCTCATATCTCTTTTGACAGTGGGCCAGGGCAGAGGTCCACAAGTGTGCAAAGTCGGGGCCGGCTACGAACTCCGGGGAATCAATGCCGTAAGGATCCACATTAACATCCTCTTTATCCACCCGTTCAGGCATGCTCCCCCCCTGGATGCCCTTGAATTGAAAATCAGGCTTATAGTAGATCCCCCACATCTCATCCGTGATCAACGAGCCGTCTTCAATGGAGAAAAGGGGGGCATCCGAGTCCACATGGATCACAGGCGGCATGTTTCCGTTTTTGGCCATGCCGTATGAGGGTTTGACACCCAAAGTCCCCTCTTGGAGACACAGATATGTCCACATCTTTATGTCATGATGGATCTTCCCGTCGCTCCCCTTGATATCGACCCTGTCGGGCAGATCCAGCATCTCCCAGAAATTTCCGGCCCACGGTCCGGCCCCGATCACCACATAGTCGCAGTCGATCCGACCTCTGGTGGTCACCACACCTTTCAGATTGCCGTTCGTAATAAATTCCTGGACCTCAACGCCCGTAAGAATCCGGACACCTTCGGCCTCGGCCTTGTCTGCCAGGCGGTAGAGGGCCCTGGCATTGTGGGCATAGCCGCCCCTCTTCTCGTGGAGAATGGACGTGTTGCTTTGGGACTGCCAGTCCTCAAAGACATTATCCCGCATGTAGTTCCGGCAGTCTTTCTCGCCTTCGATGAAGGTGGATGTATAGTCGATGTCCTTCTGACGTTCGTAGATCTCACCCACATCCTCGTGCATGGACTCGGGGGATATCTGCATGTAGCCAACGGGGAGATAGCCGTATCCCTCGGCATCTTCTTCCCACAATCCCACGCTGTGGGCGATGAGTTCCTGCATAGCCGGTTGATAGTAGTTGTTTCGTATAACCCCGCAGGCGATCCCCGAGGCCCCGGCCCCAATGCCGGTCTTATCAATGACGAGAATATCCTTTCCCGAGCCGCGCTTACGGTCCCGCAGCTCCTTTGCCAGATGCCAGGCCGTGCTCAGGCCGTGCATGCCCGCACCGATGATGATATATTTGCAGTGTGTTGGAATAGCCATAGTCTAACCTCCTTATACTTTCTCAGGTTCTCTTGCGGAATAGAGGGCCTCTGAGTGAGGCATCTTCAGGCCGCTTTGCGGCTCTTAGTCTCCGCATCCTCCTCCTTGTACGCATGTTTCAATTCACCATCCACAGTTCCCTTTACATGCTCCCTCTCTTCGGCAAAGTCAAATCCGGTCCAGATGCCGATGGAGCCCAGGATGGAATCCTGGGGATGGAACTCACGAAAAATCTTAAAGTAATAGGCCGCTTCCCGGCTGTTGATCGTCGCCTTCGGATGTTCCGCTCTGATCTGTTCGAACTCGTCTTCGCTCATCTCTTGATGGGCCAGTTTCTCTCCCAGGCTCTCACACCCTGCTCCCTGGGTGTACTGAACCTTGTACCGCCACAGGATCTCTTCGGGAAGATAGCCGGTATCCTCAAATGCCTTTCGAAAGATCCATTTCTCGATCTTGGCACCACGATGTTCACGGATCTTGAGCTCAGGAGGGATCTTCATGGACAGATCCACCATCGCCTCATCCAGAAACGGAACCCTCAGCTCCAGGCTGAAGAGCATACCCATCCGGTCGGCCCTCTGAAGGTTGATATTATGAAGGTTTCCGATGCAGCGTCTTGCTTCCATATTCAGTTTGTCAAACGGAAAGTGTTTCATATAGTGATACCCGGTAAAGAGTTCGTCGGCGCCCTCACCCGTAAGCACCACGGTCACATAGTCTGCGGCTAACTTGCAGGTAAAATAGCAGGGAACCGCACATCGCACCAGAGAAGGGTCATAGCTCTCCAGTTTCCTGATGACGATGGGGAGGGCCGCGTTGTATTCTTCCTCTGTGAAGAGGAGTTCATGATGTGTCGACCCGATGTGATCCGCTGCGATGCGGGCTGCCTTGATATCGTCGCTGACATCGCCGTTTTCGTCCTCCATGCCCACCACGAAGGTGTGAAGATGGGGTATCTCCTCTGCCGCAATAGCCGCTACCATGCTGCTGTCGAGTCCTCCGCTGCAAAAGGACCCCACAGGAACTTCGGGGTCTGCCAGAAGCCGTTTCTTGACGGCCTGGATGAATGTCTCCCGGATCAAACGGCTCGTCTCCGAGATGTCGGTCAGGAGATGATCTTGGATCTCGGGAACCTGGTAGTACTGGACAAATCCCTCTTTCGGTGTGTAGTAGTGCCCTGCAGGGAATTCCTGCACCTCACCCACTCCGGCCAGCGTCATGGCCCCCAGCTCAGAGGTGAAATAGAGGGAGCCGTTTTCACGACCGTAATAGAGGGGTTTGATACCGATGGGATCTCGCGCCATCATGAAATCATTGCCGTCGAACAGGGCAAAGGCAAACATGCCGTCCAGATCCTCCACACACGCCGGTCCTTTCTCCTTGTAGAGGTTTAAAATGACTTCCGTGTCCGACTGGGTCTTAAATGCATATTTGCCCGATAGGTTCTCTCTGATTTCTCTGAAGTTATAAACCTCGCCATTACATATGATTCCGCTTTTGCCGCCATCGCCAAGGATGGGTTGGTGGCCTTTGGCCACATCCACAATGGAGAGCCGAGTATGCCCAAAAACGGTGTTTCCATAAACATGGATGCCCCTGTCATTCGGTCCCCGGTGGGGGAGTGCATCCAGCATCTTGTTAATCGTTGCTGTATCTTCAGTGCCGATACATCCTGCAATACCGCACATAAATACCTCCTCTCAAAGATCCTTGAAATGAAGAATCCAAGCCTTTACCTCCGGCAAGCGATTATTAAAATCCATTCTGTGAAGAAAATCCTAATTCCCGGGCCCGTTGCCGTTGGGTTCCGTCCTCTCAAACGGTCGGGTCGTATTCTTTGGCGTGCCGAGGCCAGCGAAAAAATTACGGTTCCGAACGCCACAAGTTCAAAACGGTTCTCTGTTTCAGCCACGTCGCCATACGCGATAGGGTTGGAATTTCCCTGGGACGGAGAGTAACTCTCGAC
>CAZACO010000064.1:6423-11490 GCA_964483185.1 uncultured Desulfobacteraceae bacterium | reverse complement strand
ATCGGTGAGGCGCTGGTGATGCCTCCGACCTGAGCCGGAAGCTAAAACGATGTGTAAACCCCAACGTTGCAAAAGTCGAGGATGCCGCAGATCTTAGGCGTCGTGGGTGAAGCTGCCCCGCCCGGGGCGGGGCCGTCGAACCCTCGACAACGAAGGAGATGCAGTATCCTCGGCTTTCCCGCAGGGTAAATAAAATGGCTGTTTTTCTCTGCGTTCAGGATGCCACCTGCAGTGGATTCCAGCAAAGCATTAAAAATGAACAAATAGCCGATATGTGTAGCGTTTAAACATATTTTGCCATTTTATTTATGCAACTAAGGGGTAAAAAGCCTGACCCACCTTGCCCGGACGAAATGGGTGTCCGTACTGGACTGGTGACGAGGAGTCCCTTTTCAGGAATCCCGATACCGCTGGTGCGTTGAGGACAATTTTGAAACGCTGGGACAGGTCTACGATCAGCTGTTTGCAACCATATACGTCTTTTTCTGGCCCTGCGTAAGGGAGGTCATTTACCGTTACCTCGACTATGGCATCCAGCACAACGGCTTTGCCCGAGTTTGATGCGAGGATTGCGGCCATGAGTGCCTCTTTTAGCGTTTTCATGTCAGCGCAGGCATGTCTCTCCAGCTTGCCACCCGCCTGCCTTCCCTTATATTGAACTAAATTAGATACAATCTCCCGGTCCCAGCACAAAGCGAGAATTGCGGTCCCTTTGTGCTCCTCCACATGCTTTTACACGATGGGGCACTATTACAGCCTTCAAACCATGCCGGAATGGGTTCGCAAGCACACCCGTGTTGGATGAGTGCGTTTCGGCCTCAGGAAAAAATTTGTAACACCCCTTGACAGTCTCAAAATCGGAATTATTTATTTTTCAAAAATATCCATTGATGGGTAGATCTTGGGAAAAGCACTCAAAGCGATTGATCGACCTCACAGATTATGTGCTTTTGTGAGGCTGTTCGCAGTGTTTTTGGATTCAACCGAGCTAAACAAACCTAGTATGAAAGGAGGGATCTATCATGTTGTTTAGAAGATTGACAGGTTGGCCCACACGGGAATGGTCGAGTCCATTTGGGGAACTGGAACGTATGAGAAGGCAGATGGACTTGCTCTCCGAAGGCCTCTCAAGGGGATTATGGGGAGAGCCCACGGCCGGTGTCTTTCCTCTGATGAATGTCACCGAGGACAAAGACAACTACTATGTCCGGGCGGAGCTTCCGGGTTTCAAGGGAACCGATTTGGATATTTCCGTGACAGGGGATACCCTCTCTATTTCCGGTGAAAGAAAACTTCCTCCAGAAGACGAGAAGGCGACCTATCACCGAAGAGAAAGAGAGGCCGGAAGATTCAGTCGAATTCTCAACCTGCCTGCCCAAATGGATACGGGCAAGGTGGAAGCACACTGTACCGACGGCCTCCTTACGATTACCCTGCCCAAAGCAGAAGCGGCAAAGCCCAAGCAGATTGCCGTCAAAGCATCCTGAATGGAAAGGAGGAATAGAAAATGGCGGACACTCAAAGTAAAGCGCTTCAGGCAAAGGAAAAAGCAGAAGTGACTGCAAGTGCCGAGCAGACACGGCCTGGGCTCAGTTTCACACCCGCAGTGGACATCTTTGAGACAGAAAAAGAGATCATCTTGCTGGCCGATATGCCCGGTGTGGAAGCAGGAGATCTGAATATCGATCTCCGTGAGAACATTCTTACCCTGGACGGTGACGTGAAATCACCCGAAGGGGCTGGTGAGGTGGATGTCGTCAGGGAATACCGCACGGGTAAATACTACAGGCAGTTCACGCTCTCACAGGTCATTGACCAGACGAAAATTGATGCCGAACTGAAGGACGGTGTCCTCCGGTTGCAACTTCCCAAAGTTGAAGCGGCATCGCCTCGCAGGATTGTGGTCAAAAGCTGATCAAGTCAAACTCTCTCGGAGCGGCGAAAAGAGATGTGAAGGGCACGGCAACTGCCTATTACCCGGCTGCTCCGAGGGGGTGTCTCTCACCTGAATTTCCACCACAAAAGGCAAATGGGCGGCTATTCATCTCCCATCTAGCAGGACGCAACCTATCGAAGCACTTTTGATAGTTTTTCGAGGGGGAGATTTTCCGGAGAAACCTTCTCCCCCGTCCGGAACACGTAATCGGCCCGGATAAGAAACAAAGCGATGGGGCTTTTAGATCTTAGAGGTTCACACACCGTTGGCAGTGGAGGCCGGATATGCCTAAAGATTATTACATTGTGTTGGGTGTCAGCAGAGGAGCCGATTTAAGTAAGATCAAGAAGGCGTACCGAACGATTATTAAAAGAAACCATCCGGATGTCACACGTTCAAAAGAGAGTACGGAGAGGTTCTTGGAGATAAGAGAAGCCTACGAAACGCTCAGTAATGAAGCAAGGCGGAAAAGATATGACGAACAGTTGGCCGGGCAGGGATCGGATTTGAGCGTTTCAAGGGTTCCTGAAACAATAGAAACACGGCAAAACCTTTTTGACGACCGGGAGAAATGGTTTTCCTCCTTTACCGATGACTTCTTTGAGGGATTTCTGCCCGGATTCTTTGATATCGACAAAGGGAGGGTGAGGTCGAAGGACCTCTACTTTGAGGCCATTCTATCCCCCGGGGAAGCTGCCGAAGGGGGTCTCTTTCCTGTTACGGTCCCTGTCGTTGAACCCTGCCCGAGATGCAGCAGAACCGGGTTCTGGGAAGATTTTTTCTGCCCGGTCTGTTCCGGATATGGAAGAGTGAAATCTGAGAGACAGTTTTCCCTGAGCATTCCGCCTCACGTAAAGCATGGAACGAACATAAGAATATCCATGGAAGATATTGGGTTGAGAGGCGTCTATCTGCATGTTTTGGTCCTCGTAGATCCGGATCTTGAAGAGGAGGAGTGGTAAGAAATTTGCCGTGATCTCATCAAGCTTCTTCCGAACTGAAAGACCTTTTCCACTGGTTATTCAATTTCATCGGAATTCCCTCCTTTCGTTGATTTCAGGAAGCGTCCATTTACACCGTTAGAAACTCACTGTAAGGTATCCTGCGAACATCCGAGCTGGTGAGCACACTAAAAATCGTGGATGCATCTCTTGACAGGCTCAAAAGGCGGAAGCGTATCTTTGATCTTTCTATGGTGCAGGAGGATAAAACCATGGCCGTATCCGAAAAAGCAAAGGCGTGTAACCGGGATCAGCCCCTTGAGATACGACATTTCTCCAGGTATTGATTTAACTGTGGGAAATGAATGAGATATGACACGACCGTTAAGGATAGAACACGAGGGCGCCCCTCACCACATAACCGCCCGGGATAATAAGAGAAAAAAAGGAAAGGTTTACTGAGGTCTTAAAGGCAGGCGCTACCCCACGAGGACCACCGATAAGTCCCCTGCTGAGTGAATGACCTTCTGTGAAACGCTCCCGAGAAAGAACTCCTTGATCGCGGACAACCCTCTTCTCCCGATCACTATGATGTCATACCCCGTGACGGCCTCATCGATGATATCCCTGGCGACCCCTTTCTTCTGGTCTTCAACCTTGGCAGAAATATTCTTTTCTGCAAAACCTGCCTTCATGAGAAGTTCCTTGGCCTTTGCGATGGCCTCGTTGACCAACTGGGTTTTCTTGTCCTGCATGGAGCAGAAAATTTCCCGCTGGGAGAGAAAATAGGTCGTTAATTCAGGACTGAAGATCTCGCAGGCCGCAGCCGTGTCCGGAATAACGCTGAACAGGGTGATCTTGTGGTCAACGGTGAAGGATTTCGTTATGAATTCCACTCCCCGCATCGCGTTCTCGGAATCATCAAAGGCCACCAATATCTTCTTTTCCATGGCTTACCTCCTCCTTATTCAAACTATTGTGGCGTTCGAGATAAAGGCGTTGTGTCTCGAGATGTCAACAGCCCGTGGCCGGGTCAATCAAAAAGATCTTCTTGCCAAGCTGTCGAGACTATATTAACATTTATGTATTTAATTCTCAATCATTTTCTCTTGAGCCAGACAAATGGGGAGACCCTGTGTGAAACTTCACGAATGCCAAGTTTCCTGAGCGATCGATCCGGCCGCTTCGGCGGCCGGCAGCTCCACCCTGCAACATATGGATATAAGAAAAAGGCTCTTTTTCGTATTGTTGGCTGTTTTCATAGTGACGATGGGAGGGACCACCGGCTATTATTTCCTATACAGCGGACAATCCGGGTTTATTGACTGCCTGTATATGACCGTCATTTCCCTGACCGGCGTCGGTTATGGCGAAATCATAGAGGTCACCGGCAATGTCCCGGCACAGATATTTACCATGGCCCTGATCACCTTCGGGATGGGGATCATCTTTTACGGGATCAGCACGCTGGCGGCCATGATCATTGAAGGGGACCTTTCAGGGATACTGAGAAGGCAGAAGATGCTGAAACAGATAAAAAAGCTTAAACATCATTACATTGTGTGCGGCGGGGGGGAGACCGGGCGTCCGCTTATTGCCGAGCTTGTGAAAAATATGAAAACCGTGGTCTTGATCGAGGCCTCCGGGGACGTGATCGAACAGTGCAAGCCTATTTGCGACCTTCTTTACATAGAGGGGGATGCAACAGAGGATCAAAACCTTATTGCCGCGGGGATCGCGAACGCCGCCGGGATCATTGTCTGTCTCCCATCGGACAAGGACTGTCTCTACGTTACCATGACAGCAAGGATGCTCAACAAAAAGCTCCGAATCATCAGCCGAATGGCCGACCCGAAGCACCGGGCCAAACTGAAAAAGGCAGGCGCGGACGGGATCGTATCGCCCAATGCCATCGGGGCCTTACGGATGGCCTCTCAGATGATCCGGCCCACTGTTGTGGATTTCCTTGACACGATGCTCAGAAGCAAAAACGGCACCTTGCGGATTGGTCAAATAACCGTTTCGGAAAACGCTTCCTTTGAAGGGAAAAGCATCAAGGAGTCCGGCATCCGAGACAAATTCAGTCTGCTGATCCTTGGGCTCAAAAAGGGAGACGGAGACATCCAGTTTAATCCTCCCCCTTCCCAGGTGCTGGAGAAGGGGATGACCCTGATCATGATGGGAGATGTG
>CAZACO010000064.1:0-6323 GCA_964483185.1 uncultured Desulfobacteraceae bacterium | reverse complement strand
TTCAAAGCGGGGTAACATTCGGGACCAGCGGGGCCCGCGGCCTGGCGGACCACATGACCGACAGGGTGTGTTATGCCTACACCTCGGCCTTTATCCAGTATTTGGAGGAGCAAAAGGAATTGGACGGTCACGGCGTCATTGCCGTGGGCGGTGATCTTCGTGCCAGTACCGACCGGATCATGAAAGCCGTTGCCAGGGCCGTTGACGACAGGGGCTACATGCCCCGATCCTGCGGCAGGCTCCCATCGCCCGCGCTGGCCAACTATGGGCTCGTAAAAGGGATCCCCACAATTATGGTGACAGGGAGTCACATCCCCGAGGATCGCAACGGCATCAAATACACCAAAAGGAAAGGTGAGATTCTCAAACCGGATGAGGCCGGCATCAAGCAACAGGAAGTTACCCTGCCCCCGGGTCTTTTTGACCACAGGGGAATGTTCACCCTAGAGCAAGCGGAACGAGTCCCTGATGCCGGGGCCATCGATCTCTATAGGGACCGGTATCTCCGGTTTTTTCCTCACGACGCCCTCAAAGGAAAAAATATAGGCGTGTATCAGCACTCTGCGGTCGGTCGCGACCTGATGGTCAAGATCCTCTCCGGACTGGGGGCAGAGATCACGCCCTTGGGCCGTTCTAATGCATTTGTGCCGGTGGACACCGAGGCGATCCGACCAGAAGATGTGGCTGCTGCCAGGCAATGGGCCGAAGAATATCGGTTGGATGCCATCGTCTCAACGGACGGCGACAGCGACCGGCCCCTCATCAGCGATGAAACGGGCAAATGGCTTCGGGGAGACGTGGCCGGGATCCTCTGTTCGGCCTATTTCAGGGCCGATGCGGTCGCAACCCCTGTCTCCTGTAATTCCGCGTTGGAAAAGTGCGGCCTGTTCAGCGCCGTTTACCGCACCCGAATCGGCTCGCCATTCGTGATCGAAGGGATGGATGAGGCCCTTCGGGCCGGGTTCCGGCGGGTCGTGGGATATGAGGCCAACGGCGGCTTTCTCTTGGCCTCCCACATTCAATCAGCAGGACAAACGCTGACCGCGCTCCCCACACGGGACGCGGTGATCCTGCATATCGCCATTCTACTGCTCTCCATTGAAAAACGAAACTCCATCAGCGCACTGGTCGCTGAGCTGCCCCAACGGTTCACCTTCAGCAACCGTCTGAAAGACTTCCCGACAGAAAAGAGCCGTGTCAAGATAAGCGAACTTTATTCCGGAAACGAGGCCAGAGACAGGGAGACGCTTGGGGCTATTTTCGGCGGGCATTTCGGCCCGGTTGCCTCGGTCGATACCACGGATGGTCTGCGCATCATCTTTGAAAACAATGAGATCGTACACCTCCGACCCTCCGGCAATGCCCCCGAGTTCCGCTGTTACAACGAGGCCGCCACAGAATCGCGCGCCATGGAAATGAATCAGATCTGCATGGAGATCATGGCCGCCTGGAGATGAACGGCTCGTGTGCTGGATGCTGGATGAGTGGATGGTTGGATGGGATGCTGAATGTTCGATATTTGGAACTGGGTACGGGGTGCTGATTCTGTCTTTTCTGACTTCTGAACTCCGACCACTGACCTCTGGCCTCTGATGCTGATAAGAAGTCGCTCTTTCGATAGTGGAGTATGGGTCAAACGGCCTTGGGGGTCCAGAGAAATCCGACCGTCTCGCCTTGCGGGATTGTGGTTCGGATTCGCGGGCTTGAAATGGGGACCCGACCCAGCCAAAACATTGTGTAAAAACAGCAAGATATGAGGTCTATCGTCAAAGGAAAGCAGCGGGCTCGAATTATTCAGCTGCTAAAACAGTTTCAAAGGCGTGTCCCTGTCGATGGGTTCGTTTGGGTTATGGATCACCTTGTCAAATGATATTTGATCCGGAAGTAGAGTTAGACGTTCCGTATTGATCATCCGAATTTCGCAAGGCTGTTCTGGAAGCCTTATCCCGCTTGTCATTGAGAGCGATACCACGGTAATATCTTGGTGATCAAGTTGTTTATTCCTTACGCCATTATACTGGCTCGACTAAAATAATTATATTCGGCCAAAACACATCTCTGTAGCCCGGTTTTGGCTACAGATAAACCATTTAAAAAAGATCCTCCAATGTCAGCGTGTTAGCCACCAGTTCTTTGGCATAGGCATTGTTTATCACCCCGAAGGTCGTCACCATGGTCAGGAAAACGTTTTTTCTGGTTCCGGTAACCCGTCGAAAAACGTCCAGCTTACGTCGCAGATCATTGGCGTATTTTTTGTCAATGGTAAACTCCGTTTCAGAATACTTCATTTCACACAGGTTGATCGTACCATCTCGCCGATCAATCAAGAGGTCAATCTGCGCTCCAGGAATATCGGAATTTGCAGAAGACTGATAACGCCAGGGAGCTTCTGTTGTTTCAACGTTCGCGATGCCGAGGGCCGCTTTTAGCCGTGGCGCATGCTTCAGACAAAGGCCCTCAAAAGCATATCCGGTCCACGCCCTTCGACGCGGCGCATTTTGCTGAGTTAGCCAGTATCCATCCCCGGGCGACCTCTTTCCAAGTCTGCCGATCCAATCCAGAAAAAACAGGGAATATTCATCGGAAAGCCGGTAAAGCGCGTCGTTTGCATTTTTGCCGAAAGGGGTCTGGGACAGGATAAAGCCGGATTCCTCCAACTCCTCGAGACGATGGCTCGCGCTACCTCCGGATCGAAGGCCAATCGATCTAAGAATTTCGGTACGTGTCAATCCCTGACGCTTTTTGGCAAGCGTTTTGATGATCTTCTGATGCTGCTCGCTTTCATCGAAAAGCGAAGTGTACAGTCTATCGAACTCATTGCGGAGAAGTCCCTGAGAGGAAAAACATGTCTTGTCGATAATCTGAGCAGCCGACAGACCCGGTCCCGCTTGTTTCAGGTAATGTGGAACCCCTCCCATGGTCATATAGAGTTCCACGATCTGGGCGCGTGTCAGAACCACACCGTGAGACTGAAGGAAGGCCTCTGCTTCGTGTAGTGTGAAGGGGAGGAGACGTATCTGACGTGTCAGACGGTTGTGCAGCCCTCCCTTGGCTGTCACGATGTTTTGGATCATCCATGATGCTGCCGAGCCGCAAACCACCAGGATAAAATCGTTTTTCCGCGAGCCCCAGCTGTTCCAAAAGAGCTCTAAACTGGAGAGGAATCTTGAGCGTGGTGTGTTCAGCCAGGGCATTTCGTCAAAGAATACAATCCGTTTCCCTTTTTCCTTTTTGAGTAATGGCGATTCAAGAAATTGCTCCAACTGCCTAAACGCTTCAGCCCATGAACCGGGACTCTGCGGTTGGATGCCCATTCCAATCGCCTTGCCAAGGGCCTGGGCAAAGTTGTCCAGCTGCTCTTTCAGGGTCGCGCCATGTTTCCCTACGATCTCGAAGCAGATCCCAGTGTCAAAAAACTCCCTGACCAAGTGGGTTTTCCCGACACGACGTCGTCCGTAAACCGCGACGAATTCAGGATCCGACGATTTGGAGGCCAGCTCCAAGATCCCTTTCTCTGCCTGACGCCCTACAATTCGTTCTAAGCTCATAATAAAAGGATTTTGGCTCAATTTGTGGTGTCATGTCAAGCCAAAAGTAAAGTCAAAGGCCCTGTTTTGGCCAATTATAAAGATTTATATCGAGCCAAAACCCCACTGGGGGGGACGTTGGTGCAGAAAGTTCATAGTATATGGGTCCATATCCGGTTTTTTTCCTGTTGATATGAATCTATTTACGCACAATGTCGTTACAGCCAGATACCTTGCTAATTCTGCTCCAGAATACCCCGACTCTCTAATCCCTACCCAAGATACAATCTGCCTGACCTTAACAATCTTATGCCTGCGGCTTCCGGATCGAAGTTCGCCAAACGAAATATTGTGATCTTCACAGACGTTCTCGGCCAATGTGGCAATATCCGGCCGTTGCCCTGAGAGTCTCAGAGTTCTTTTTACAAGATCATCAAGCTCAGATATGACTTCCTGAACAAATTCATTGTCTCCGAGTATCCGTTGGTCAAACGCCTGCTTTTCACCTCGTTTCCTCAGAGGCAGCACCTCTGACCAACCCCCAAGGCTTCTTATCAATACTCCACCCACGAGTTCGGGGTTGGGCACTGAACCGGTTTTGCCGGTGGCTTATGGTAAATTAGTCCGTCCCTGTGATTTGACTATTTGTGCTGGGATAGTCAAGGTTTTATGGTTAGCATCTGCAGGGTAAGAGAACCTTGGTTGGCCTTGGGCGCCTTTATAAAGGTTGTGTTTGATGTTTGAGAGGTAAATGCCGAATTCCAGCCACCCTGAAGAATTAGTGATTTTGATGTGGTAAGGGTAATCGATTCATCGTAAGTTCCCTGGGCTATCCTTATGGCAGCCCCTGCACCTGCTGCGTTGATTGCCGCCTGGATTGAGTCGTAGCACGGGGTTTTATCCCCGCAATTTCCATCGCCGCTGACGTATAAGGTGGATGCGTAGCCGGTTGTGAAAGTCACATCGCTCCCATAGGAGGTTGCCGCGGAGTTGGTGGCGTAGGCCCGGACATAATAGCCTTTTCCCGCGGAAAGCCCTGTGATGTTGCTGGAAAAGGCCCCGGTTGCGGTTGCCGCACCCTCTTCTGTTTTGCTCCCTGCTATTGTCGGAGTACCGGTGGTGTTCCAGCAAACACCGTGCTGGGTAGGATTGGGAGCCCCGAGATCCGTGATATTCCCGTTCCCGGTTGCGGTGGTTGTCCCGATGCCGGTCACCGCCTGGGTGGTAACAAAGGCATCATAGTTACCGGCCGAGGTCCCCTGATGCGGGTTTTGCGTGGTGGGAAAGTTGTCGGAATGGGTACATCCTGCGACATAGGCGTTTCCTTAGTCGTCTACGGCTATGCCATATCCATGATCTGCACCGCTCCCCCCCAGATAGGTGGCGTAGGAAAGGGTGGGATCGATGATAAGGGGATAGGAGGGGTCATAGAAGCCGATCTGGAAGCCGTATGAAAATCTTCCGGTGTTGGGATTGACCGGCAGGTCATTCCATCCACCACCCTTTCTCCTTCTATCTCCTGGTAGATATACGGCCTTGTCTTCTTGAGTTCCCCAAAGGCAGTCCCTATCATAAGTTCCCCTTCCCCGTTCGGGGAGAGCCCTTCTATTCCTGCTATTCCATTATAGGTCAATAAAATATCGTCGGGTTTCCCCCCCGGATTTACAATAAATTCATACTCAATGTCTTTTCCTTTTCCAAACACCTTCAAATCGATCCCTTTGTATAACCCTTTGAAGACGACCCCTTTGTAGGTGGGGATGCCTCTCTTCCACTTGCTCCTGTCATTGCCTACAAAACAGTTGATCCTGCCGTCTTGAGGGTCCAATCCCTCTATCAAGACCCCTTTTCGGGCATTTTCAAACCCCAGGTTGAACACCAACCGTTCTCTTTTTACCACTGTGGTTTGACGGCCTTTTTCTGCTCCCTGTGTGTCCTTCCCTGCATCCTTTTCCCTGCGACGAAGGTCGAATACGATCCCCTCATCAGTAAAATAGAGGGTCTGACCGGATGTCTTGAGATAAAACCTGACCTTGGGATCGAGCTGCCCCCTGTTTTGAATAAAATAGAGCGGCAGTTTGCCGTAGTCCTCCGGGATACTCTCCTTATCAGCCTTTACCGGCGCGGCACTCCCTGAAACAGCGAGGTACGATACAGAAAACAGAAACAAGAAACTTGCCGTCAGGAAACCTAATCGCGGTTTTGTCTTCATGATGTCTCCTTTTTCGCGATAGACTTTGGCAAAATAGGGGAATTAGCTGTAAGAATATCCGCGGATAAGAAGTCGCTATTTCGATAGTGGAGTATGGGTCAAACGGCCTTGTGGGTCAAGAGACATCCGACCGTCCCGCCTTGCGGGATTGTGGTTCGGCTTCGCGGGCTTGAAGGTTTTTCCTGTCTGCCTGCCGCCCTGCAGCAGAAGCGGCTTTCACCTGATGCCTCACCCCTCACCCAATCGTCGTCCCCCTGAAGGCCTCCCCTTTCAGAAGCCGCTCGAGATTCCCCATATCGTTTCCGATGATGACGACCGTCAACCCCGCGGCCTCAGCCGCCTTGGAGGCAATCGGGTCGAACGGCGTATTGAGGCCCGGATCCCATTCATCTCCTACAAGCTTCCTGAAATCGGTCCACAATATGCTCGTGAGTTTTCCGGCATCGGGATTCTTCCTGGGGTCGTCACTGTATACGTAGTCGATGTTGGACATATTGACCACCTGACCTGCACCGAATCTCTCAGCTAACTGCACCGCGCGCAAATCGGTGGAGCTCCCCGGCTCAAACCCGGCCCCGATGATG
>CAZACO010000063.1:0-11565 GCA_964483185.1 uncultured Desulfobacteraceae bacterium | reverse complement strand
TTCACAGGGACCAGGATCGCCAAGATCGATACGGGTGTCGGGTCATGTAACGGCCTGTCGACCCCCATCGCTGTGGATGTGGATATGGACAACATGGTGGATTATGTCTATGCCGGGGACCTCAAGGGGAACCTGTGGAAGTTTGATTTAACGGATGCATCCGCGTCCAACTGGGGCGTGGCCTACCAAAGCGGCGGCACACCCAAGCCCCTGTTCCAGGCAAAGGATGGGTCGGGGAACACTCAGCCTATTACGACCATGCCGGATGTGATGTTTCACTGTGTCCCCTCGATGCCCGGCTATATCGTGGTCTTCGGGACGGGCAAGTATTTGGGGGATGGGGACTTTGTCGACACCAATACCCAGACCATCTACGGGATCTGGGATTACGGCGATGACTCGGACGACAGCGAGTATCTCGGCTCTTTCAATCGGGGCACATCGCCTCAACTCTCCAACCAACCCGCCACGGTTACACTCCTGCAGCAGACAGAGATCTATTATGGACAGCCCGCCAACAGCAATTATGTCCTGAGGGTACTGTCCGATAATGAGCCCATATGGGCCACAGTCGCAGATATCAATGGGACTGGTGACGGAGTGGATCCGTCGGACAGCGAGTCCAACCATGCGGGCTGGTATTTTGATCTCCCGATCAGCAAGGAGCGGGTCATACGGAATTTCATGATCCGGGACGGGAAGGTGATCATCGTCAGCTCTATACCCAAGAGCTCTCCCTGTGAGGCTGGCGGCGACTCCTTGCTGATGGAGATGGCCGCCTGTTCAGGCGGGAGGCTCATTGTCCCCCAATTTGACATCGATGACAACGCCCTTATCAACGCAAGCGATATGATCACCATCCCCGATCCGAACAACCCGGGCCAGAATCTGCTGGTAGCGCCTACCGGCATACACTATCCCGTAATGATGTATCCCCCGAAGATATTGCGGATGCCCGATGAAACCGAGACCAAGTACTTCAGCACGGCCGCCGGGAACATCCTGATGCTCAGGGAAACGGGTGAACAGAGAGGCATCTACTACTGGCGGCGGATTGAATGAACCGGAGGAACTCCATGCGATTTCCGTACATTTTGTTTATCCCCCTCCTTGTCTGGCTCTGTTCCCCGGCCTCGGCCCGGATTTACCAGTATACGGACAAGAACGGGGTTGTCCACTTCACCGACAGCCTGTCTAAGGTTCCGGATGATCAGCTTCCAGACGCGCGGCCGATGGGTGGAGAGGAAAACGACACTAAGCCTGCAGGAAGTGAAGAAGCTTCCGGGCAGGAGGATGGTGCAGTGCCCGGGGAAGAAAAGGCGCCCGCCAAGGAGACGGAAAAGGGAGATGACACCAAAAAAGGCCAGGACATTCCGTTTGTGAAGGATATGAACAAGGAAAAGGCCGCATTGGACGCGGAACACGCCAGCTTGGTGGAGAAGAGGAAAGCCCTGAGAGGAGAGAAGGCGGCGTTGAAAACCCCTGAGCAGGTCAAAGCCTACCAGAAGAAGGTGAAGGAACTCAACAAGAGGGTCGATGCCTATGAAAAGAGAAACAGGGCATTTCAGAAAAAGGTTGACGCCTTTAATGCTGCCTTAAAGGAGGAAGAAAAGAAATGATCCATCCGGTGAATAAAAGACGGTTCCAGTGGATAGGCATACTTGGTGTGCTTTTGGTTACGGTTTATACGCTCCCCTCCATTCTTCCTGAGGCCAGGGGAGGAGAGGGGAAGGCCCGCTTTGCCGTTCAGTTCAACGGAACAGGGCGTCTCGATAAAATTGACAAAGACTATATAGTGATTGATGATCGACTGATCAGGTTTTCACCTCTGGCAAGATTCTACAAGGGAACCCGGACAACAACCACAAGATCTTCTTTCGGTGTTGGGGCGAATGTTGGGTATGTTATCAACTCAAAAGGCGAAATTATATCCCTCTGGCTGCTTCGGTAGGTTCACTATTTTTCCCTACCCTATTCTGCTCCTCCTGTAATAAACTTCGTTTTGTGCACTTCCTTATTCCGTTATTCTCCCTCCGATAGGCGGGATGCGCGAAGCGAACTGAGTTCCTATGATTTCAATAGGTTGTAGAATTTCCGAGACATTAAATTATATTAAATTATATATAATTAGTTGACATTATACCATGGTTATGATATGTTTACCTATCTCGTCAAATAGGTGAGCGGTTAAGTTATTGAATTACAAAGAAATGGCGTCACTCCCGCATGTTGCGGGACTAAGGGGCTCGCGCAAAAATAAGAGCACCAGAATTGGCGCCCAGATTTAGGTGAGCTTTGGCTGCGCCGATTGAGCAACACCACAGGAATAGTCTTACTATTTCGAGGATGTTGTGATTGAGGCGCGGCCGAAGATGGCCTGAAGATGGGATGCGAAAATGTGAAATTATTTTTGCGCGAGCCCTAAGACCTGCAGCATGGCCAATGCCCCAAACCCGTAACCCGAAACGGGCAGGGGTTTCAAATTTCAAATATCTTTGTTGATGGTCCCGTAAAAAGTATGTTTTCTCGCAAAGACGCCCGCCGGGCCGTAGGCCCTATGGGCCGGAGGCCAAGAACGCCAAGAAAAGATCTTTTAATATTAACAAGTTAACTTTGCAAGCGTTGCGCCTTTGCGCGAGATTTTGACTTTTTACGAATGCATCTTTGTCTGTATAGAAATTAGCACTCATGCGCAGACAAGCGCAGATAAGCAGAGAAGTCTTGATAACGTTAACTGTGGAGGACAAAGTGGCATCAAATACGGTTAAGGAAGTCAGGGAACGTCTCCTCGTGAGCAAGGCCGAGCTTTCCAGAAAGGCAGGACTTTCTCCCATTACCATTGACAGGGTAGAGAAAGGAATGAGTTGTCGAATGGAGACCAAACGGAAGATAATACTTGCCCTTGGCCTTAATCTGTCTGACAAAGAAAAGATTTTTCCTGAAAATTGATCTGGTTAGCCTTTCCCTTTGCTCTGCTGATAAGCGACAGCATGATACCATCTTTGGAACAAGGTTATGGCCTTTAGTAAGAAAAAAAACCTGGTCGGCTTAGACATCGGCTCACATTCCATCAAATTAGTGGAAATTGAGCATTCAAAGCGTGGAAGGATCCTCCAGAATTTTGGGTTGACAGCGATCCCTCCGGGAGCAATTGTCGAAGGCTCTGTAAAGGATGTGGAAGCGGTATCTGCCGCAATAAAGAGCCTCTTCAGAAATTTGAGGGTAAGAAAAAGAAATGTGGCCGTCTCCTTGTCCGGTTACGCAGTGATAGCAAAAAGGATAGGCTTGGAAAAGATGGGCGAGTCGGAAATCGAAAAGGCCATTCAGGAGGAAGCGGAAAAGTACATCCCCTATGACATCAACGATGTAAACCTTGATTTTGCGGTTCTCAATCCCGAGGGCGTGCTAGAGGAAGGCGGGGATCAAGAAGCAGAATCAACGAGTTCCAAACAGATGGACGTGCTGTTAGTGGCCGCGAAAAAGGAGATTGTCGACGAACATGTAGAGCTGATTCGGTCTGCCAACCTCAACCCCGTCGTGTTGGATGCAGATATCTTTGCCCTCCAGAATGCTGTTGAGATAAGCGTGGACAGGCCAGACGGCAACTACGTCATTATTACCGTTGGCGCAGGTGAACTCGGAATAAACGTTGTATACAGAGGGATGTCTACTTTTTCAAGAGACTCATCCTATGGAGGCAACCAGATTACAGCGACCATCATGTCCGAATACGACGTGAGCTTTGAAGAGGCCGAGAGAATCAAATTGGGCGGGATGGAGTTAGACAACCGGCAAGAGGAAAGGCTTGCAAAAATTGTAACCGATGAGGTGTCGGCCTGGGTTAAGGAGATTAAGCGGGCGCTTGATTTCGTTGCAGGCACCTATCCTAACGAGGCAATAAATGAAATCGTGTTAGCGGGAGGGTCGTGCAGGATAGAAGGCTTTCGCCCGTATTTAGAACAGGAGACAAATATCTCCGTCGTTTACCTGAACCCGTTCAGAAATCTCATAACGAACAACAAGCTTTTTGATTCCAACTACTTAGCTTATATGGCACCACAGGCCGGCGTGGCAGTTGGTCTGGCCTTAAGAAGCATTGACGACAAATGATAAATATTAATCTCTTAGCCTTCAGGGCCGCCAGAAAAAGAGAGAGTGTAAGGAAACAGTTCAGCATCTATTTCTTGACTGTCATCCTCTTGTTGGTGCTGATGCCGCTTATCTACCTCTTTCTCAACAACAGGTTGTCCGGTTTGAAGGCAGAAGAAAAACAGCTTGGGACTGAATTGGCCTCCTATGCCAAAGTCACCCGTGAAATCGCCCGGATAAAAAGGCGAACAGAGCAGATCAAAACAAGACTGGGCGTCATAAGGGAGCTAGAAGAGCAGAGATCGGGGCCGGTTCAGCTCTTGAAGGAGGTTGCCATGTCAGTCCCAACCGACAGGCTTTGGCTTCGATCCATTGTAGAAGAAGGTGGTCTTTTGAGCCTTGCGGGTAGTGCTATGGACAATGATACGGTAGCCATTTTCATGACCAACTTGGAAAACACCAAGCTGATACAATCGGTGGATCTGAAAAGTACTAAATTACAGAATTTTCCGAAGTACAAAGTTGAGGCTTCTAACTTCGCTTTGGCTTGTAGATTAGCATCTCAAAAGGAGCCTTTCGAAGACAAGGCCAAAGCTACAAAAGCCCGTTCCAAAAGGGGAAATTGAGTGAAAGTACCAGCGTGGCTGCCTCCCTTTGAGGCGATCTTAGATGCCTGTGAGAAGATAAAGAGAGGGCAGAGGATTCTGATCTTTGGCGGCACTTTATTGTTGTTAGGCGGATGTTTTTTCTGGTTTATCTACATGCCCCTCTCTAACGAAATTCATCAAAGCGAGAACGAGATTGCAGATCTGAAACAAAAAGTGCATTTGGCCAAGACAAGGGCCAAAAAGCTGGCAGAATTCAAGGAAAAAGAGGCCCAGATGGACAAGGAATTCCGCAAAGCCCTTAATCTTCTCCCCAACAAGAGGGAAATCCCAAGCCTTTTAGCAGACATAAGTCAGGTAGGGGTCAATTCGAGGTTGCAATTCAGGCTTTTCAGCCCTGGAAAAGAAGAGTTGAAGGACTTCTATGTTGAAATTCCAGTTTCCATAGAGGTTAGCGGCAAATACAGGGATCTGGCCCTTTTCTTTGATAAGGTGAGAAAGATGGAACGGATAGTCAACATCGTGAATATCTCCATAACACCGAAAGAAGAACTCTCAACGAACCTGATTACCAAGTGCAAGGCCGTAACCTATCGATTCAAGACCGAGGCCGATAAACCAAAGGCAAAGCCAAGTAATAAGAAGTAGGGGCCGAGGAATTGTTGAATTTGCGTAACCCCTCAAGTGAAATTTGAAACTCGAAATGAGATACTTGGTTCTGGATGCTGACTGATGGTCCTATCCGAAGGGGTCTTCCAGGGATCGTCAAAGCGCAAACCGTGAACCCTTGAACCTTGAACATTTGCAACATGCCAAACTACAAAAAGATTGTTTTTAAAGGGAGCATCTCCATAATCTGGCTGTTGTTTCTTGTGAGTGCTGTGGCGGCCGATCCCGGCAAAGAGATCCCCGTCCCCATATACAAGGAAATGCGGCCCCAGAAAAAACCTTTTGATCCTGAAAATATTACCGACCCTTTTCTCTCTTACCTTGTTAGACGGGGACAGCAGGCCTCTCTGAAGGCGGATGATGAAAAGCGGAAACAAATTGCAGTAGAGGAGGCGCTGAAAAAGCAAAAACTCGCAGCCGAAGAAAAGCTCAAGGCCCTGAAAGTCGCAAGGACGGAATTGCAGAAACTGGGACTCTCCCAGTTAACTCTGACGGCCATCATTCAGGCCGGAGATGTGGAGTGGGCCATGGTTAGGGATCCCAAGGGGAGGGGGTTTGTACTGAAAAAAGGGACCCGTATCGGGACCAACGGTGGTGTGGTTTTCAGGATAGCGAGCAAGGAAAAAAAGGTGATTATAAAAGAGCCCTACCTGGAGAAAGGGCTGTATATAAAGTACAAACGCGTTGAGATGAAGTTGCCGGACCAGGTTTATGAGTGAGGGATATGCTGATGAAATGGATGATTCGACTTCTTGTTTTGTTGTTTTTCATGATATGGGGACCGCTGTTTGTAGGCGCCGAAGGCGAAGACAAGGCGCTTTCCCTCAACGAGGGGATTGATAGGCTTTCCGCCTCTCTGATGAAGGAGATTGCAACAAGATATTTCAATGTCGATCAGAGGCCCGTGATCAAGGTCGCTGTTTTTGACTTCACGGACCCGTCTGGAGACATCACCGTCGGATCGAGGTATATCACCAACCGGGTCAGGCTCGCGTTCGGAAACAGCCCCCAGTTTGATCTCCTCCTGCCTCAGGGATTTTTAAAAACGGATTTCTTGATCGATGCCGTAGCGTTTGCGAAAAACGACCACCTGAGAGAACGGGTTGTGGGTGAGATGAAGGCGGATGTCTATGTTTTCGGGAAGATCGACACGTCAGAAGGAACCAGTGTCGCGTGCCAGGTAGACCTCTGGGGGATCAAGCCCCCCTTTGATGACTTCAGCCATATCGGGAGTCTCAGGGATCTGAAAGAGAAAGAGAAGGCCATAGAAGAAGATATCCTGTCCCCACTGCCGTGGCGTGTGAATTTTTCTTCTTCAGGGCTTGATTTCTTTACCCATGTCCTGGTCCGAAAGGCTGGCGAAACCGGGATTGGCGCTCGCGCGAATTTAGGCGAAGTGATTTTCCTGTCACAGCCGATGTGTGACGATCTCAACCTTTCGTGGCAAATAAGGGCCGATGGTATGGTATATGACGTCAGAAAGGAGAGCGATGCGGGGAGTCTGCGCAGCCGCACCGGCCAGATCATGCAGAGCCGGGTAAAAGGTGTTCAAGCCCTGAAAGAACTCAGTTATGTCATCAAGAATGTCTCGTTGGTCGTAAAGGAAACGGGCGGCACAGCACGCTCGCTTGGGGCCTATATTCTCCCCAAAAGAAGCGATTTCTATTTTGTTCCTTACCAAAAGGGAGGGACCGGACTCCGCTTTATGTACCTCTGGAGCGACAGGGGGCGGAGCAAAAACCCGTCTGCCCATGAAACCGGCAAGGGATGGAAGTTCTACGTGGCGGAGCAGGATTACCGGAACATCATGCCGGTGGGCACCCATAGGGCCACGGCCACCCTTGATCCGATCGCCGAAAGCGAATACGGCTCCAAAAAGCCTCGATCGGAATATGTCTCCCGGTTTAAATTTGACGTCAGGCCCGGTTTGAACATTTACGTGATCAACTATGTTTACCGGCGGGACCAGCCGGAGATCTTTGTCAGGCGCCTTGAGATAACAGGTTCCAAGGATGAATCGATACGGGCCATAAAGAAGATAACAGAAGTTTACCGGGTGTATGGAGGGGAGTAGAGGGAAGTGCCTAAAGTGTCTAAAGTTTATAAGAAAAACCCTTTGGATTGATGCCCCGGTTAAATACGCTGCGCTGTACTTCGCAATTGAACGGGGTAAAATTGTCGATTGGGAAAAGGCCAGTGGTCAGTGGCCGGCAACTTGTAACCGGCAATTTAACGAATAACCGATAACTGCTAACCGACCACTGACCACCCGAATAATGGCAAGGAGGATATCTTGATGAACCTGGATTGTCGTACAACGTTCCGGAACGGTCTCGCCCTGTTGATCGGCATTTCGGGGGTTTTGATGTGTGCGTGTTCAACACCTCCTGAACCTAAGGTGGAAAAGGCGGATATAACACCCAGCGGGGCGGTCATCGAGTCTGTACGGACCGAGGCAACATCGGAACAGGCCAGGGTTACGTTCGTCTGTTCTAAGAGTACCCCATATGGAAAGCCGATCACCTTCGCGAATCCCGCCCGGATATGTTTTGATATCAAAGGGGTGCCAGCCAAGGATCTTGCCAAAACAGTCAAACTTAAGGCAGGTCCTGTGAGAGAAATTCTCATTGAGGCGCGTAAGGACGGTGCTTCCGGGGTCGTGGTGTATGTCCGGCATGACGCGAATCAGACGCGACTGGAGAACAAAGGGAAGGATATTGTCCTCGAGGTGACCCCGGTGGCGCCGGAAAAGGAAGTGGCGAAGACGCCCCCTCCCTCCGTAGAATCGACACCCTCCCTGCCCCAGATAATGGATGTGACCGTGACCCAGCGAAAAGGAAACCGGACACGCCTCAGCATCACCACGGACAGGAAGGTAACCTATGATGTAAAATTGGACCAGACCACCCTCGTCGTCGATCTCAAGAACGGCACCATCCAGCCCGATTTGATGAAAAAGGTGGATTCCGAACATGCAGAAGGGGCGGTCCGTCGGGTCAAGGCCTTTTATTCGGCCCTGGACCGTCACGTTTCTCTGAGGGTGACACTGAGGCAACTGCTTCCATACCATGTTACACGGGATGGAAACGAGCTGAATATCGACTTTGACGCATTGCCGGTGGAGATTGCCAAAAAAGAAAAGAGAGAACCCACAACCGTTAAAAAGATACCTCCGCCTCCCGGGAAGACGGTCGAACATATGCCTGCTGAAAAAAAGAAGGGCATACGGCCTGCGACACCCCAAACCCGGGCCGGGCTTTTCGAGGCCACGTCCAGACAGTATGCCGGCCAGAGCATGAGCTTCGATTTCGTGGATACCGACATCCGGAATATCCTCAAACTGATCGCTGAAGTGGCAGGGATCAATATCGTCTGGGGAAGCGATGTGGAGGGGAAAATATCGATGAAGCTCGACAACATCCCCTGGGACCAGGCATTAGAGATGATCCTTCGTCCCAACGGCCTGACCTACCAGATCGAAGACGACGTCCTCTGGGTGGTGCCCAAGGAGAAACTGCGGGATCTGGAGATCAAGGAGGGGAAACGTAAAGGGGCCCTCATGGCCGCAAAAAGGCTCCAGGGTGTTTTTGAGGCCAAGATCATCGAGTTTATCACCATAAAGCACAGAAAGGCGGGGGACATCTTCAAGATGCTGGTCGGTGACCCGGATGCCAAGCCGCCTATCAGGCCTGCCCTGGATATCGAGGGCGCCGAATCCGAGGAGAAAGAAGAGGGAGAAACGGAAAAAGGGAAGTCGGTCAAGATCTCCACCATGGACCTGTATCTCTCCTATGACGCCGGAACCAATATGATCATTGCCAACGGTGTCCGGGCCAAGGTGGACAAGGTCAAGGAGCTTATCACCAGATTGGATATCCCTCAAACACAGGTGATGATCGAGGCCCGGGTGGTGGACGCCGTGACCACATTTGCCCGGGACCTGGGAATACAGTGGAAGTCCCTTGATGGAACAAAACCCGGTTTTAAAAGGGAATGGTACAACACAGGTGCCAACTTCGACGGGCTCACCCAGTTTTCCACCAACAAACCCACTACGGACTGGACCCCCAATATCGGTCTTGCCTTCGGGTGGCTGACGGACGGCGGGTTGGGCTCGATCGCGCTCGATGCCTCCTTGGCCCTGGGTGAAACCGATGGGAAAATCCACATCATTTCAGCCCCCAAGGTTCTGACCGTCAACGGGGGAGAGGCCGTTATCTCCAGGGGAGAAGTCGCCTACAAAGAAATCAGCACACTGGATACCATTGATGTCAGGGAGATGACGGCATCCCTCTCTCTCACGGTCAAGCCGACCATCAGCGCCGATAATTCACATGTGACCATGGTTGTCAAGGTCACCGACGACAAGATGTTTCCGGATCTCACGGGAAAGACCGAAAAGACCATTGAGACGACCCTCATGGTCAGGACCGGGGAGACCGTGGTGATCGGTGGGATCTACAAGAAATATAACACAAAGACAGATTCGGGCGTCCCATGGGTCAAGGATATCCCCATCTTAGGGTGGCTGTTCAAGGCTGAGTACTCAGATCTGGAGAAGAGCGAATTGTTGATATTCCTGACGCCGACAGTTATGGATACCCGCTGAAACCGGCTGGGAGCTAAGGGCTCGCGCAAAAATAAGTTCCCAGAATTGGCGCCCAGATTTGGGTTAGATTTGGCTGCGCCGATCGAGCAAAACCGCAGGAATAGTCGTACTATTTGGAGGATTTTGCGATTGAGGCGCGGTCGAAGATGACCTGAAGATGGGATGCGAAAATGTGAAGTTATTTTTGCGCGAGCCCTAAGCCCTACAACCATTCAAGATGAGCCCGCTTATGTCTGAAGGAAAAACAAGCATTTTCATAAAGTTGATCCCCTTCCTCCTTTTTCTCTGTGTGGCCGGGTGCGCGGCCGATCAGGCTGAGACAAAGAAACGGACCAAGGCCCTCCAGGACCTGGGCAGTGCCATGGCAGCGGATGGGAATTTGAGAGGCGCCCTTGCCAAGTTATTAGAGGCAGTCAAATTGGCCCCTGACAATGTTGAGTTGAATCATCAGATCGCTGTTGTCCTGCGGAACTTAGGACAGTACGAGTTGTCTCTCAAATACTTCCAGCGCACCCTGGCCCTCGACCCCAAGTTCTCTGAGGCCCGGAACAATCTGGGCACCCTTTACCTGCTGACGGGGAAATGGGACAAGGCGATCGCCTGTTTCCAGGAGGCCGTCAGTGACATGCTGTATAAAACGCCGCAATTCGCCTACAACAATATGGGGTATGCGTACTTCAAAAAGGGCGACTATGACCAGGCCATCGAGAGCTACAAACGGGCCCTCGAATCATCCCGTTCCTACACGGTCGCCTATGCGAACCTTGCCCGGGCCTACGAAGCAAAAGGAGAATTGGAGGAGGCCGTTTCCGCTTACAAACAGTGTGTCTTTTACTTTCCAAAGGACTCCGCGGCCCATCTCGGATTGGGCAGGGTGCTCTTGAAATTGGGCAAAAACAAAGAGGCAAAAGAGGAATTAAACCTGGCCATCTGGGCCGACCCCACAGGCCTTCAGGCAAAAGACGCTAGAGAGGTGTTGAAAAAGATCGAACATAATGAATGACTCACACGGAGGCACAAAGCCACAAAGAAAAATATATGGGTAAACATAAAGCCTCTCAAAAAAAATATCTTAGTGGCTCCGTGGCTTTGTGTGAGAATGATAAGAATGCACGAGAATGAGATTGGGCGTATTGTTGTGGATTCTGCAGTGCATCTCCACAGGGAGCTTGGCCCTGGTCTGCTGGAGCTCGTATACGAGGTCCTTCTCGCACATCAACTTCATAAGGCAGGCCTTCATGTGGAACGGCAGGTCCCCATCCCCATTGAGTTTGACGGCATCCGTTTCGATGAAGGGTTTCGTGCGGACTTGATCGTTGAGGGAAAGGTAATTCTGGAGTTGAAGTCGGTGGAAAGGATCATCAAGGCACACAAAAAGCAGGTACTCACCTATCTGAGGCTGACGGACCTCAAGCTGGGTTACCTGCTCAATTTTGGTGAAGGGCTGATGAAAGATGGTATCTTCCGGATCATCAACGGGACGCTTGAATAGGATATACAACTCACACGGAGGCACAAAGCCACAAAGAAAAATATATGGGTAAACATAAAGCCTCTCAAAAAAAATATCTTAGTGGCTCCGTGGCTTTGTGT
>CAZACO010000062.1:0-11588 GCA_964483185.1 uncultured Desulfobacteraceae bacterium | reverse complement strand
CCGTGACCCCCGGCTTGTAAGGCCGATGCTCTCCCACTGAGCTACCCGCCTGAGTAACAAATGGAGCCGAATTTACTAACAGCCTTATTCTCTTTTGTCAAGTTAAATTGAGCAATCATTGATACTCAGTGGGCGGTTACGCTTGTTGGAGGACTTTTCTCCATTTGAACAATCTCAGTGAAACAGAATGGCTTACATAGTTCTTCCGGGGCAAACAGCTCCTCGCCTTCAGCTATGATCAGGGCCTCCTGCAGGACTTCATCCATATGTTCAACAAGACCTAACTCAACCTTTTTTAGGATTTTCTTGGGGATCTCTGCAATGTCTTTCTTGTTTTCTATCGGTATGAGCACCTTGGTAACGCCACTCCTGTGGGCGGCCAAGATTTTTTCTTTTAGCCCTCCAATCGGAAGGATTCTTCCTCTCAGGGTTATTTCGCCGGTCATGGCAATATCACGATTTACAGGGTATCTTGTCAGCGCGGAGACGATCGACGTGGCAATCGTGATGCCGGCGGAAGGCCCATCTTTGGGAATGGCCCCCTCCGGTACGTGGATATGAATATCTACCTTCTCATAGAAATTGTCAGGCAGTTTTAAATTCCTTGCCCTCGACCGGACATAACTCAACGCTGCCTGGGCAGACTCCTGCATAACCTCCCCGAGTTTTCCAGTGAGGACCAGATTTCCTTTGCCAGGCATAATGGTCGCCTCGGTTTGTAGGATTTCGCCGCCCACGTCTGTCCATGCCAAACCGGTTGTCACGCCGATACAATCCTTTTCTTCTGTCCGCCCGTAACGGTATTTCGGGACCCCGAGATATTTCTGAATGGACCCGGCCTTAACGGAAATCATCGTGTCCCTCCCTTTCTTGACGACCTCCTTGGCGACCTTTCGGCAGACTGAGGAAATCTCCCGCTCCAGATTCCTGACGCCGGCCTCACTTGTATAGGTGCGGATGATAGTCAGGATGGCCCTGTCGGTGAAGGAAATGTTCTCAGGTCCAAGACCGTTTTGTTCTATCTGCTTTTTAACCAGAAACTGCTTTGCAATATTAAGCTTGTCAAGTTCTGTGTACCCGGGGAGCCTGATAATCTCCATCCTGTCCTGTAAGGGAAGGGGGATATTGTGCAGGTTGTTGGCCGTGGTAATGAAGAAAACATCGGAAAGATCATAATCCAGATCGAGGTAATGATCATTGAAGGCCACATTCTGCTCCGGGTCAAGGACTTCTAACAAGGCGGCTGATGGATCCCCTCGAAAATCGGTGCTCATCTTGTCCACTTCGTCCAGGCAGAATACCGGATTGTTGGACTTTGCCTTTTTCAGGAACTGAATAATCTTACCCGGCATGGCCCCGATATAGGTTCTCCTGTGTCCTCTGATTTCGGCCTCATCCCTGACCCCCCCCAAGGAAAGGCGGATGAAATTTCTACCGGTCGCCCTGGCCACTGACTTGGCCAATGACGTCTTGCCGACTCCGGGGGGCCCCACTAAGCAGAGAATCGGGCCTTTTATCTTCTTGGTCAGCCGTTGAACCGCCAAATATTCAACGATCCTTTCTTTAGGCTTCTCAAGGCCGTAATGATCTTCGTCAAGGATAGTCTCGGCCTCTTCAATCTCGAGTTTTGACTTTGTCTTGTCGAACCATGGAAGGTCAATGATCCAGTCAATATAGTTGCGCACCACAGCGGCCTCTGCCGACATGGGGGCCATCATTTTCAACTTCTTGAATTCCTGTTTCAGTTTCAGGTGGCCCTCTTTGCTTACCTTTTTGCGTTTTATCTTTTTCTGGAGTTCCTCTAACTCCGCCTTGAAATCATCCTTGGTCCCCATCTCTTTTTGAATGGCGCGGATCTGTTCGTTGAGGTAATAATCCTTTTGAGTTTTTTCCATCTGTTTTTTGACTCGCGTCCTCAACCGATGCTCAAGACGAAGGATATCCACCTCGCTCCCCAGTTTTTCGAACAGCCTATTGAGTCGCTGGGTTAAGTCAACCGCTTCCAAAATTTCCTGCTTATCCGAAACCTTCAGCGCTAAATGGCCTGCTATGGTATCGGCCATACGTCCCGGATCTTCAATGGAGGTCACTGCTGTAACAATTTCTTTCCCGATTTTGCTGTTATATTTCGCATATTCCTCAAAGCTGCCATGGATGGATCGCACCAGTGCCTCAGTTTCAGGGGTGGCAACGTAAGAGGCCTTGCGTTCGCTGACCTCCACCATAAAAAACCCCTGTTTGTCCACGAAATTTTCGATCACGCCCCGTTGTTTTCCTTCGATAAGGGCCTTTACTGTGCCGTCCGGCAGTTTCAATAACTGTAGAACGGTGCCAAGGGTGCCAACCGCAAAGATATCCTTGGGAGATGGATCATCCACTTTTGCATCGACCTGTGCTGACAGAAAGACGCGTTTGTCATGAGACAGGGCATGCTCAAGGGCCTTGATGGATTTGTCGCGCCCTACGAATAGCGGCACAACCACGTTTGGAAAGACAACCACGTCCCTCAGCGGGAGTAGTGGATAGTAGTGTCTTTCAACAGCAGTGATATCACGAAGATCCTTTTTAAGAGAATTTAACATTTTTTATCCAAATTTTGCCTGTTTTTCATAAATCAAAAGAGGGGACTCCCCTTTTGTTATGACGTCTTCATTGATGACACATTCACTGATTTCGGGCATGGAGGGTATATCATACATGATGTCCAACATAACCGATTCGAGAATTGCCCTTAGGCCCCGCGCCCCGGATTTTCGCTTGATCGCATCCTTGGCAATCGCCACCAGGACTTCGTCTGTAAATCTCAGTTTAACATCCTCTAACTCAAACAGCTTTTTATACTGTTTGATCAGCGCATTCTTGGGTTCCTTCAAAATTCTGACCAAGGCGTCCAGGCTCAGTTCGTTTAAGGTGGCAGTAATCGGAATTCTGCCGACGAATTCGGGGATAAGGCCGAATTTAACAAGGTCTTCAGGCTGGACACGCGCCATTGTTTCATTGATATCGATATCTCCCTGCCCTTTGATGTCCGCCTCGAATCCGATCAATTTACTCCCGAGCCGATTACTGATGATCTTGTCTAACCCGTTAAACGTGCCGCCACAGATAAAGAGGATATTGCGCGTATCAACCCTTACAAAATCCTGCTGCGGGTGCTTTCTCCCCCCCTTCGGCGGAACATTGGCCAAGGTCCCTTCAATAATCTTTAACAGGGCCTGCTGGACTCCCTCTCCTGAAACATCGCGCGTGATGGACGGACTGTCCGATTTCCGTGCGATCTTGTCAATCTCGTCTATGTATACGATCCCCTTGCATGCAGCCTCCACATCGTAGTCAGCAAATTGCACCAGATGGAGGATAATATTCTCGACGTCTTCACCCACGTAACCGGCTTCCGTCAATGTGGTGGCATCAGCAATGGTGAATGGGACTTTCAAAATTTTGGCCAAGGTTTGTGCTAAGAGCGTTTTCCCTGAACCGGTAGGGCCGATCAGGAGGATATTGCTCTTCTCGATCTCAACGCCTCCCATATCCACCTGGGTGCTGATCCGCTTGTAATGGTTATGAACAGCCACTGAAAGGACCTTCTTTGCCTTTTCCTGCTCGATAACATACTGGTCGAGGGTTTCCTTTATCTCGGAAGGCTTCAATAGATGACCGGAATCTACTTCATCTTCCTGACTATATTCCTCGGCAATGATCTCGTTACAGAGCTGAATACACTCGTCGCAGATATACACAGAAGGACCTGCAATGAGTTTTTTTACCTCATCCTGGCTTTTTCCGCAGAAAGAGCAGAGCAGGTCATCATTCGAAACGTCATTTTTAGCCATAGTGTCTCACCTTCGTCTCTGACAAATGGGATTGTAGTCAAAACGGATGCAATTTTTACGCCAATCCGTGCCTTGCTGTCCAAAGAATTTGGGGATTCAGGTATTTCGGAATTCAAGGATTCGATTTGAGAGATTATTCTCAATTCGTTAATTCCTCAATATGGGATTCGCCAATCCCGGTTTAGGCTTTCTTGGTAAACTGACCCTGCATCTCCCGCTTGCTGATGACCCTGTCTATAATCCCGTATTCCTTGGCCTCCTCGCTGCTCATGAAATAGTCCCGCTCGGTATCTTTGCGAATCTTTTCAATATCCTGCCCCGTATGTTTGGCCAGGATATCGTTCAGGGCATCTCTTATCTTCAATATTTCCCGCGTGTGGATATCAATGTCCGTAGCCTGCCCTTGGGCCCCCCCTAAGGGTTGGTGAATCATCACTCGACTGTGGGGGAGGGCGTACCGTTTCCCCTTTGTACCGGATGCCAAAAGGAGCGCTGCCATGCTCGTCGTCTGCCCCATACATATGGTCGCAATATCAGGTTTTATGTACTGCATCGTATCGTAGATGGCCAATCCGGCGGTGACAGAGCCCCCGGGAGAATTAATATAGACATTGATATCCTTGTCAGGGTCTTCAGACTCCAAAAAGAGCATCTGGGCGATGACGATATTGGCCACCGTGTCAACCACCTCGTCTCCCATAAATATGATGCGATCTTTCAGAAGCCTCGAATAGATGTCATATGCCCTTTCCCCGCGGCTTGACTGTTCTATAACCATTGGAATTAGCATGAAGTTTATTTTTCCTCCTGTTCAAGGCCCTTGCCCTGGCTGAGTGCTTCTCTCTCCACTTTTGAAATGTTAGCATGTTCAACAAGATAGTTCAATGTTTTTTCTTTGAGCAGCTCTTCCTTCAGGGAATCCACATGGCCTCTTGCCTCATAATATTTCTTAACGGTTTCGATATCCTGCCCCATCGTTTCGGCAAGATTCTTGTATCCTTCCTCAAGGTCATCGTCGTTTATACTGATTTGGTCCTGCTTGGCGATCTGCTCTAATATAAGCATTTCCCTGACGCGCTTTTCTGAGGCAGGCCTGAATTCCTTTTTCAATCCTGCCTCAGAAAGGCCCGCCTTTTCCAAGTTCGATCCACTTCTTTCCAGATTATCCTTAAGCCTTCTGGTGGTGAAATCGATCTCGGCGTCTATGAGGACCTCGGGCAGTTCAAAATCAATACCCACGGAAATCTTCTCAATCAATCTCTGCTTAAGCTGGCTATCGATCCGCTTTTCCACATGGGACGTGAGGCTCTTTTTTATCTCATCCTTCAGGCTCGCCAGGTCATTCAGATCGGCCCCCAAATTACTGGCAAACTCATCATTTAATTCCGGAAGTGCCAGCTCTTTGATGTCAACGATCTTGACCTTGAAATTCGCGCGCTTGCCTGCAAGTTTTGTGTGATAGAAATCGTCCTCAAAATCAATGACAATTTCCGTTTCATCCTCTTTTTTGAGCCCGATGAGGGCCTCATCGAACTTGGGATGGAAGTCATGCTTTCCCACCGTCACAAGCAGGTTTGAAGACCGAATACCTTCCATCGGTTCGCCATTCTCAAAGCCTTGGTAGTCAACGATCGCATAATCTCCATCCTTGATGGGTCGGTCTTCTTCGATGGAAGTCAGTTTCCCGTTGGCTTCCCTTATCTCTTCAAGTCGTTTTTGAACATCTTCCTCACTGACCGAGAATATCTCCTTTTCCACTTCCATTCCAAGATAGTCCTTCACCTCAAACTCAGGGCGGACCTCCATAATGGCAGAGTAGGTAAAGTCCTCACCCTCCTTCAGGGACTCTTTTTCCAGTATCGGCTGACCTAAAGGGAAAGCTTTTACTTCATCAACTGCCTTTGGAAAGGATTCGCTGATCAGCTCCCGTGTCACATCATCCATCACCTGATTGCCAAAATAGCTTTCAAGGATCTTCCTCGGCACCTTTCCTGGCCTGAATCCAGGAATTTTGGCCCGTTTCCTGATTTCTCCATATGCCTGATTCAGTTTCTTGTTCACCTCATGCGCGTCAATTTCAATCAATAGCTTCTTCTTGACAGGGCTGATATCTTCCAGGGTGGTTTTCACGGTTTCCTCATTACCATTCTTGTGGTGATTCAGATTTTTTCACAAACATATGCCCGCTTGGGCCGGCAGTTCCCTAACAGAGGGGCGTTTAACGTAAGGGTTGGCTCAAATTAAGAATGATTTTCTCGATTTCAAGTCATTACGCACGCTTCTTGTTTTGACCCCGGCCATGCCGGAGGGTCGGTCCTGGCACGACACGGGAAATGCAAACCTTTTGCGGGATATCCCGCGCGTTGACCCTCATCGCGACCCTATTACCCGCATCCGCCAAACTCCGTTAAAGAGAATGAACTACAGAATCAACAAGTTAGCTTATTCTTAATGAGACCATGCTCATATACAGGGAAAACCAGAGAAATGCAAGGGCCTTTTTTGTCAAATTCTGAGCCAGGATTGACCCTTACTGCATCAAAGACGCTCCCTTGGCATGCTGGAGCCGGGGTCCGCCGGGTAAACCGGCGAACATCGTTCCTCGCCTCGCAGGGCCTCTCCAAAAAGATGGGAAGTTTGTATGTTTTCATGATATCTTCTCTCTATTTCTTGATCCCGCCATATCTTTCATGCTAATGTTCGCTTGCCCGTCCAGAGAGGTTAACGGTGACCGATCAATGATATCAATCGGTTATACTGGCTTTTGGTATCCACTCAAAAAGTCCGGCAGAGAGAATTCCTTTCCCGCTTAGCGGGAAAGGAACCCCCTCTGCCTTCTGGTTCAATTGTGAGAGCAACAGGGGTCCCGGGTTTATTGAGATGTTACGGCTTTTGGGGATCACAAGCGTATGAAACTGTTTTTTTGCCTGTTAGGGCTCGTGCTCATCGTCGAAGGTCTTCCTTATTTTGCGTTTCCGGATAAGATGAAGAAATGGATTGCGACGATGCAGGAGCTGCCCAATGCCCATCTCAGGGTCATGGGGCTTTTGGCGATGGCGCTTGGACTCTTGCTCGCCTATTTTTCCAGGGAATAAAATCGTTTGACTTTGAAGTAAATCTTGTTTATCTTAACCGATTTGAAGTTCGAGGATGCTTGACATAGAGGCCTACAACTATCAACTGCCACAAGATCTCATAGCACAGGTGCCGGTCCAGGAGCGGGATCATTCCAGACTTTTTGTGGTAGATCGTTCGACTGCCTCATTTTCGGACAATCAGTTTTTCGATCTGCCTGAGTTGCTCTTGCCGGGCGATCTCCTGGTGGTGAACAACACCCGGGTTGTCCCCGCCCGGATCTTTGGCCACAAAGAAAGCGGGGGTCGGGTAGAGATATTGGTCTTGGAACACCCGGGTCCAAAAAAAAAGGGGCCCTCGACACGGTTATGCCTGGTGAAGGCATCCAGACGACCGAAGCGTGGGAGCCTCTTGTTTTTTGACGCAAATGTTTCGGGAGAAGTCAGGAGTGTCCTTGATAACGGGCTTGTAAGAATCAGGTTTGGCGGCAATCAAGGGATAGACAGACTCCTTGAGGAGAAGGGCTGCCTCCCCCTCCCTCCCTATATCAAGAGAGGGGAGGATACGGCCCTTGCAGGGCTTGACAGGGAAAGATACCAGACAGTGTACGCTGAAAGGGAGGGTGCCGTGGCAGCGCCCACCGCAGGACTGCACTTTACGTCAGGTCTCCTCGACAAACTGCAAAAAAAGGGGGTTTCCCTGGCCTCGTTGACCCTTCATGTGGGCTATGGCACCTTTCGTCCTGTCAAGGTCAAGGATATCAGGCAGCATAGCTTAGGTTACGAATATTACTCGATTGCGCCCGAGACGGCAGACAAGATAAGCGAAACCAAGGAAAGAGGTGGGAGGGTTGTTGCCGTAGGGACCACGGTGGTTCGGGCACTGGAAAGCGCCTCAATGCCGGATGGTTCTGTGCTCCCGGGCGAGGGAAAAACCGACCTCCTGATCACGCCGGGGTTTGTTTTTCATGTTGTGGATCTGCTTATCACTAACTTTCATTTGCCAAAAAGTTCTTTACTGTTTTTGGTATCTGCCTTTGCCGGACTCGACCTGGTAAAAAGGGCCTACGGACAGGCGATTGAGAAAAGATACAGGTTTTACAGCTACGGGGACGCGATGTTGATCGTATGAATTGAGGGATTGAGGAATTCCTGAAAATGCTCAGCGAGCGCATTCCGCGCTGCTTGCGGTCCCGCTTGCAGCGGGATTAGCGAGCGAATTTTAAAAATGGTCAAAGTTCCTTACATTTGGGAGATTCCCTGTCCCGCCGGGGCGGGACTGCAGGATTCTTCAATTCGCAATTGAAGAATGCCCCGATTCCGGACGAAATTTGGAATTCAGGATCACACACACAGCCTCTGGGTACAGGGCCAGGACCGGGGAGGTCCAGACTCCCCACGGAGATTTTGAAACGCCGGTTTTCATGCCGGTAGGGACCCAGGGGTCAGTCAAAGCGGTATCGCCCGAGGATCTGGATGATGCAGGCGTCAAAGTCATTTTGGCCAACACCTATCATCTCTACCTCAGGCCGGGTCACCACATCATCGGTCGATTGGGGGGCCTGCATCGATTCATGAACTGGTCCGGACCGATCCTGACGGACAGCGGGGGGTTTCAGGTCTACAGCCTTGCGCCTCTCAGAACCCTTTCTGAGAAAGGCGTGACATTTCAGTCTCACATCGACGGGTCCAGACATTTTATCGGGCCGGAAGAGGCCATCGAAATCCAGGAGGCATTGGGCGCGGATATCATTATGGCCTTTGATGAATGTGCACCCTACCCTTCTGATTATGACTATGTTCGGAGGTCGGTCAGGCTCACAACGTCATGGGCCAGGAGGGCCTTGGCGCGAAAGAAAAGGAGTGACCAGGCCTTGTTCGGGATTGTACAGGGCGGCATGTACAGAGACTTGAGGGAAATCAGCGCCCGGGAATTGGTTGAAATGGCGTTTGACGGCTATGCATTGGGAGGGCTTTCCGTGGGAGAAGATCAAGCCACCAGAGAGCGGGTCATTAGCGAGACCATCGGTTTTCTCCCCCCTGATAAGCCGGTTTATCTGATGGGAGTTGGGACGCCGGAGGATATTGTAGAGGCCGTCACTCTGGGTGTCGATATGTTTGACTGCGTGATGCCGACCCGGAATGCCAGAAATGGCACCCTCTTTACCACAGCAGGCAAAATGACCATAAAAAACGCCAGATATGCTGAAGACGAAAGGCCTGTTGATGAACGCTGCGACTGCTATACATGCTCTAATTATACCAGGGCCTATCTGAGGCATCTGTTTATGGCGAGAGAAATATTGTCATACAGGTTGAACACAATCCATAATCTCTCATATTATTCTCGTCTGATGGCAGACCTGCGAACTGCCATTCGAGAAGACACGCTGACTGGATATCGCGCTTCGTTCCATGAACGCTACAGAAATGGTACGGGTTGAGTTGTTGAGTGGTTGAACGGAGGCGCAACTGGCGCAGGGCGAACAACGACTCAGCAACTCAACAGTGCAACTAAATTAACTAGTTAACCAAAAAACAGGAGGTCTTGTAATGAATTTTTTGGCGTATGCAATGGGGGGACTTGGCAAGAGTGGATCAGGCGGAGAAGGGGGTGGCTTTGGAGCGTTTCTGCCACTTATTCTCATGTTCGCAATCTTCTATTTCCTGCTCATCAGGCCGCAGCAGAAAAAGGCCAAGGCCCATAAGCAATTGCTTGCATCCATAAAGAAAGGGGATCGGGTTGTCAGCTCCGGTGGACTCCACGGGGTCGTAACCGGCATAGCAGATGATGTGGTCACCATAGAGATCGCACCCAAGGTCCGGGTCAAGATATCGAGGGGGTCTATTTCCGGCGTGGCAGGCAAAGCTCAGTAGGGGTTTAACATGCCTGACCCGATCAGGCCGGGATGGGGAGATTCCGGGTCCGAATGAGTCTCCCTCAAGGCGCTCAATTCCACAGGGGCCCCCTGAGGAATTGAGGTCATTGTCCTGCTGTAATCCCCAATGTGCTATCGATTTGTCAACGCAGGATTCACGATACTTTGGTACATACCATGGGTGTTTTGGACCTCAATTTTTTCATAAACAATTAACATCATCCTATCGGAGAGTCGCACGTGTTTAAGAGCTTAAGTTGGCGTGGCATCATTGCCTTGTTTGCAATCCTGGTAGCATTGATATATCTGGTCCCTTCTATAACCGGTGGACTTCCCGGCTGGTGGTCGAGTTTCCTGCCAAAAGACAAGATCCATCTGGGCCTTGACCTGCAAGGGGGCATGCACCTTGTCTTGGAAGTTCAGGCATCCAAGGCCGTTGAAAATCATCTTGAACGGGTCATAGAGGAACTGAAACGGGATTTGCGGAAGGATAGAGTCCGGTACCTTGAATTGAAGCGGATCGGCCTGAACGGGATTGAGATCACCCTCATGCGTCCGGATGACAAAGAGGTGTTCTTAGATATGGCGGCAGCCGGTTACCCTGATTTCAAAGCAGAATCGCTTCCGGACAAGGACGGTAAACCGGTCTTTAAGCTTGTCCTGAATCCCAAAGCCAACATCCGGATCATGAAAATGGCGGTGGATCAGGCCTTAGAGACCATCCGGAACAGGATCGACCAGTTCGGCGTCAGCGAACCGGATATCCGGCCCCAGGAGGATCACAGGCTTCTGATTCAACTACCCGGTGTGAAAGACCCCAAGCGGGCGATTGCCCTGATCGGCAAGACCGCTCTTCTGGAATTCAAGTTGGTTGACGAAGAGAACAGCGTGGAAGAGGCCATTAAAGGGAAAATTCCCCCCGGCGATGAGATCCTTTACCAGATTTCCATCGATCCCAAGAGCGGACGTCAGGCAAAGATCCCCTATCTTCTGAAGAAAAGGACAGCCCTCACCGGAGAATATATCACCGATGCCAGGGTACAGATAGACAGCCGGTATAATGAACCCTATGTTTCTCTTTCCTTTGATGCCAGAGGCGCAAGAATTTTCGAGCAGGTGACCGGCCAGAACATTAAAAAAAGATTGGCGATCGTCCTTGACAATAAAGTCAATTCAGCACCGGTGATTCAGGACAAAATCTCTGGCGGGAAGGCCCAGATCACCGGACGCTATACCACGGATGAGGCCAGAGACCTGGCTATCGTATTAAGGGCCGGGGCCCTTCCCGCTCCTGTCAAGATTATCGAGGAACGGACCGTCGGCCCATCCTTAGGAAAGGATTCGATAGAAAAGGGCTTCAAATCGATGCTCATCGGCGGCGCCGTCGTTATCCTTTTTATGATGGTCTATTACGGCCTGTCGGGTGCCATCGCTGATTTTGCGCTTCTCTTAAACATCCTCTTTATTATGGCAGGGCTTGCCTTTTTCAGCGCCACCCTGACCCTTCCCGGGATCGCCGGAATCATCCTTACGATCGGCATGTCGGTTGATGCCAACGTGTTGATCTTCGAGCGGATCCGGGAGGAACTGAGGCTGGGAAAGACGCCACGGGCCTCCATCGACGGAGGATACAGCAAGGCCCTTGTCACCATTCTGGACGCCCAGGTGACGACGCTTATCGCAGCGCTCGTTCTCTTTCAGTTCGGCACCGGCCCGATAAGGGGGTTTGCGGTAACGCTCAGCATCGGTATCGTGGCAAGTCTCTTTACCGCTATCTTCGTAACCAGGATCATTTTCGATTA
>CAZACO010000061.1:1836-11602 GCA_964483185.1 uncultured Desulfobacteraceae bacterium | reverse complement strand
TACCCCAACGGATTGGCCACGAGCCTTCCCGTCGATATACAGATCCGGATGGTGCGCTCCATCCCTGGGCTCGAGAGGGCCGAGATCGTGAGGACAGGGTATGCCATAGAATATGACTACATCAATCCGCTCCAGTTGGAACCGACCCAGGAGACCAAACGGGTGAAGGGCCTTTTTCATGCAGGCCAGATAAACGGGACCTCAGGCTATGAAGAGGCTGCTGCCCAGGGCCTGATGGCGGGAATCAATGCGGTGTTGCAGGTGCGGGGTGAGCCCCCCCTGATCCTTTCCAGGGCAGAGGCCTATACCGGCGTCCTGATCGACGATCTGGTTACCAAGGGGACCACAGAGCCGTACCGTATGTTTACATCCAGGGCAGAGTATCGCCTCCTCTTGAGGGAGGACAATGCCGATTTAAGGCTCAGGGATAAGGGCCATGAACTGGGGCTGGTTTCTGATGACATCTACAAAGGATTTTGCAGCAAGCGGAACCATGTAGAGAATCTGCTGTTACGGTTAAAGAACCTCAAATTGAGACCGGACCCCGGAACCCTGGACCGCTTGAAGGCGTCAGGTACGTCGCCCATCAAGAAGGTCATCTCTCTGGAGGAGCTTTTAAAGCGGAATGATATCTTCTTTGAGGACCTCTCCCGCTTTGATCCGGAGCTCTCACATACCGACGAACAGGTGGCTATGGAGGTGGAGACCCGGATAAAGTATGAAGGTTATATCGATCGTCAGGAACGTCAGGTAGAAAAAATGAAACGGATGGAAGACGTCCGTCTCCCGGAGGGTATCGATTACGTTGCCGTGCACGGTCTCACCACGGAAGTCAGGGAAAAACTTGGCAGGATCCGGCCGATCTCCTTAGGTCAGGCGTTCAGGATCTCCGGGGTGACACCTGCCGCCATCATGGCAATTCAGGTCCATCTGAAGGGGCTGGGCAGGCCCTGACCGGTTCCCTTTCAGCGCTTGCAAATTTCGCCTATTCGTGTGATATACAGGGAAATTAAGGAATTGAGGGATGAACATCGTGTCCAACAGCATCATCAAGGCAGGTCTTATCCTGGCCATCGGTTTTCTCCTTTCCCTGTATGGATGCGGAGACGGGCCGGCGACCGGGGTGGACAGAAAGACAAATCCGTCCAAAGAGAAACGGGTGAAGGTCAGTCCTGCCGAGGCCTCCGCACCCAAAGGAGACATGGAATATGTGGGCGTACTGACTGCGCACCGCAAGGTCAAGGTCTCCAGTGAATTAGGAGGGATTATTGAAGGTCTTTACTTTGAGAAAGGGGATCGGGTTTCAGAAGGGAAACTCCTTGCCAAGATCAGCACCAGCAGTGTCCAACTCCAGGTGCGCGAGGGTGAAGCAGCGGTGGATGCTGCAAAAAGCCAATTGAAAAAGATGGAAGAGGGGAGCAGGCCCCAGGAAATTCAGATCGCCGCCTCCGCGCTGAAAGAGACGGAAGCGGCCCTGCTCGAGGCAGAAAGAAATTACAAACGGGTCAAAGACCTTCATCAGATTCAAGCCGTTTCCGGGAGCCAGTACGATTCTGCCGAGAGACAGGTCGGAACGGCCAAGGCGAGGATGGAATCGGCAAAAGAGCAGCTGATCCTCGCACTCAAGGGGCCGCGGACCGAAGACATCAAGACAACCAGGGCCAAGTTGGAGCAGGCAGAGGCATCGCTCGCATTTACAAAAGACCGATTGAAAAAATCGATGCTTCGTTCACCCTGCAACGGGATTATCGCCTTTCGCGATGTGGAGGCAGGAGAGGTGATACCGGCCGGAACACCGTTAACCGAGGTCATTGAATTGGAGCCTATGAAAATCAAGATCTCTTTGGGGGAAAAGGATATCCACATCTTGAGAAAACAGGGGCGTTTTCCTTTTACCGTCGATGCCGTTCCCGGCAAGGAATTTTTCTGCCGCCTTTCTTTTCTCTCGCCCACGGCCGACCCGGTCACCCGATCTTTCCCGGTGGAACTCGTTGCCATAGACCCTGACCCGGGGATGGCGGACGGCATGACCGTCAGGGTCAAATTCCCTATTGTAGGCGGCACGAAGGCTATTAAGCTCCCTTCGGCCTGGCTTTCAGAAGAAGATGGGAACATAGGCGTCTATATTGCTGAGGATGGGAAGGCCTTGTTTAGAAAGGTCACCCTCGGGGCCTACTATGACAACCGGGTGGAGATACTGGAAGGCCTCGGGGACAAGGACCTGGTCATCACCAATCCCGCCGGGCTCAAGAGTGGAGAAGCGGTAGAAGTGAGGCCTTAGGTGCAAGGCGTAAGGCGCAAGGCATGAGGCGTGAGGAATTCCGATCATTTTTAACTTTAGTCACTCCAAACTTTAGTCACTTTAGTCACTTTAGCTCACTTTAGTTACTTCAGGCACTTCATATCATGTTTCTAACCAGATTCGGCGTATCGAGGCCGATCGTCGTTCGCATGGCCCTGATCCTCATCCTGATTTTCGGCATTTACGCCTATAGTGCCATGCCGCGATTTCTGGATCCGGATATCACCATCGGTGAGGGGATTGTTGTGACCATCTGCCCCGGATTCTCACCCGAGGAGATGGAGAATCTGGTGACCAAGAAGATCGAGGATGAATTGGAAGGCATATCCGAGATACGCCGTTTTGAATCCAATTCCTATGAGAGTACTTCCAAGATCCACGTCTATTTCAACACCCGCCTTTCGGAATATGAGATTGACCAGGCCATGCAGGAGATCCGGAACGCCGTGGACCGGGTCGACGACCTCCCGGAAGAGGCCAAGGTCCCCAGGGTTATAGAGATCGATGTTGCCATTTTCCCTGTCTGCATGGTGGGGCTGTCCGGCCAACTCCCGATGATGCAGCTTCAGGATATCGCGGGTGAAGTGGCCGACACCTTTGAAAACATCAAGGGGGTATCCGAGGTGGATATCGTGGGGGAGCGGGAAAATGAGATATGGATCGAATTGAACCCCCGCCGTATGTCCACTTACGGCATCTCCATCCCTGAAGTGGCCCAGACCATTGCCGGGCGCACACGAAATCTGCCGGGCGGCACCGTTGAGATGGACGCACACGAAAGCGCCATCCGGATGGTGGGAGAGCCTCGGAACCCTGAGGATCTGGGAGGCATTGCCCTCAAAAGCGGGCCTGGGGGGACCGTTTACCTGCGGGATATCGCCAGGATCACCCCCACCCTGGAAAAGCCCCGGACCCTCACCTTCATCGACAAAAAGAACGCCCTGGTCCTCGGTGTCAAGCGGAAAAAAAACACCAACATGATCCAGATTGTGGATGACGTCAAAAAGCTCATGAAAGAGATCCCGGTCCAGTATCCCGGTCTCAGGACGACGCTTTATTTTGACCAGTCCCGGGAGATCAAAAAGCGGATCAAGGAGCTCCAGGTCAACGGATTGATGGGCATTTTCCTGGTGTTTCTTGTCCTCTGGGTCTCCATGGGCCTTAGAAATGCCATCTTTGCCTCTGTCGGCATCCCGGTTGCCTTCCTGATGACATTCATCCTCATGAAGAGCTTCGGCCTTTCCATCAACGCCCTGACCCTTTTCGGCCTGATCCTTGTCCTCGGCATAGTGGTGGATGATGCCATCGTGGTCCTTGAAAATATCTACCGTCATATAGAAAAGGGGAGAACCCTCATAAAGGCCACGCTTGAGGGGAGCCGGCAGGTCCTGGCCCCGGTCCTGGCATCGGTGACAACCACCATGGCCGCCTTTTTCCCTATCCTCATCATGGTCGGCGGCGTTATCGGGCGCTACATGGCCGACCTGCCCAAGGTCGTGATCTTCGCCCTGGCGGCCTCCCTTTTCGAGGTCTTTTTCATGCTTCCTTCCCATGTAGTGGAGTTGACGCCGGAAAAGAGCGCCAAGAAGCTCAGCCAAAGGCGGTTTGACATCTTCCGGCCCCTGAGGAGGGTCTACTACCCCTATTTGAAGGTCATCCTTCGTCATCGATATATTTCCGTTCTCTTTATCTTACTCTCAACCGTCCTGGCCTTTTTCCTATACTTTCAGACCGATTTCGTGATGTTTCCCAAAAGCGATGTCTTCCCCAGGTTCAACATCTATTTTGACCTCCCGGCCAACTCGACGCTGGACCGGTCCCGACAAACACTTATGGCCCTCACGGATCTGGTCAAGAAACGGATCGGCGATGAATTAGAGGCCCCTATTGCGGTGGCAGGGATGAAAGAGGTCAACTACGAACCGATTTTCGGGACCCATTTCGGGCTGTTGATGGTAATTCTAAAAGAGGAAAAGAAGCGGAAGCACTCTGTGGTAGAGTTGATGGACAGCGTCAGGGAAGAGGCCGGAGAACTGCTTACCTCCCTCGGTGCCACCTCCTTTGTCCTGGAGCGGCTCATTGAAGGCCCTCCTGTGGGCGCCGATGTGGACCTCAAGATCCAGTCGCCTCACTGGGACAGCTCGGCCAGGATATCGCGCCTTTTAAGGGAAGAGATGGCCAGACATAAAGGGATCGTGGATATCCAGGATGATTTTTCCAGGGAAAAGCAGTTCATGGAAATCACCGTGGACGAGGCCAAGGCAAAAAAACTGGACGTCGACCAGAACCACCTGGTCATGGCGGTGCAGGCCGCATTTCACGGCCTGGCCGTGGCGACCTATAACCAGGGAAAAGAGGAGCAGGATATCAAGCTGAAATACCTGCCCGAATACCGGCGCGACTTTGACGATCTGGTGAACCTGAAGGTCATGGTCCCGGGACACGGGGAGGTGCCCCTCAAGGAATTAGCCGACATCCGGCTGACCCCCGGATTTCACAATATCTATCATTACAACGGGAAACGGACCGTTCGCCTGACAGCAAACATCAAGGAGGTGCAGGATGACCCGGAGGGCTCGACCGGATTCTTTTCTCACCTGAGCGGCGAAAAGATGACGGCGGTGAAGGCCAACGGGATCGCCAAGGACTATTTTGAGACAATTCGAGGAAATTTTCCGGGTGCAAGAATGATTGCGGGGGGACTCCAGGAGGAAACCAACACCTCTCTTATGGAATTGGGAGAGGCCGGCATCATGGCCCTTTTTCTCATATTCTTCATCCTTTCGCTCCAGTTCAATTCCTTTACCCAGCCCTTCATCATTATGATAACGATCCCGTTTGTCACGTTGGGTGTCATGGTGGGGCTTCTTGTCAGCAATAACCCCTTGACCTTCGTTACCCTGATCGGTCTCTTGACGCTCACAGGGATTGTGGTCAACGACTCCCTGGTCCTGATCGATTTTATCAACCGGTATAGAAAGGAGCACCCGAAAGAGCTTTATTTAGCCATCATCAGGGGATGCCACGTGCGCATGCGGCCAATCATCCTCACCTCTCTCACGACCATCTGTGGACTGGCGCCGATGGCCTTCGGCGTGGGTGGCAAATCCGTTTTCTGGGCCCCCCTGGCCACGGCCATCATGTGGGGGCTGGGATTTTCCACCCTCTTGATCCTCTCCATGGTGCCTGCCTACTATGCCATTTTAGAGGATATCGGGTATCTCATCCGGCACCGGAAACGGAGAAAGGCGGATACGCTACGGGAGATCGACGAGGCATTTGCTCATGATGAATTCAGGCCCTTCATGAAGCGGCCTGAGGGATCGGGATAGGCCGGAAAGGACAGAGGTCGGAGATCAGGTGTCAGAGGTCAGGAAAAAATGGAGTTCGGAGGGTTGAACTACGGGAGGGAGGACTGGGTGGTTGAAAATTCATAGCGAACGCATTCCCCGTCCCTCTCCTCGGGCGGGACTGCTGGGTTCTTCAATGCATGAGGAATAGGGGATCTGGGGATGGGATTGAGAAATCATGGAAAGTGAAAGGTGAAACAGATGAGCAAGACGATTCAGGAAGATCAGTGGGTCTGGGTAGTGGTTAAGGACCCCGGCGGAAACGAGCAGTTTTTGGGGCAGCACGATGAGGCAGAAGGTATATCCTTTATCCCCGTATGTCTTGAAAAAGAGGCGGCCCTTCAGTGTCTGGACCTTCTGGCCCAGGAAAAAGGGGTAAAATATGAGGTCCAGGCCATACAGTACGAGAATCTGGCCCCGAAGGCGGCTGCAGCGGGTTTCAAGTTGTTTGTCCTGGACGCGTCCGGCAAGGTCCTTGACCAGATCGAGCCTTGAAATTGGAAACCGGAGACTGGATTCTGGCTACCCTTGAAACTCGAACGCTGAAACGTGAAACGTGATGAGTGAAACGTGAAACTGGAAACCTGGCGCGAAAAGTTACTGTCTCGATCTACTGGCCATCGGCCAGAGGCCCCGCTCGCATGAGACGTCGTTCGGTTATCTGTTTTTCGTCATCGGTTATGAGTTCCGGATGTGTATTCATTCGAAGAGTCTCTCCCTGATCTGACCGGCCTGCCCGCCATGCCGAAAGCCCAGACAGGACAAGCGAGGCAGGCGGGCCTTTTTGCCGGCCGGAGGCCGTGCGCACAAGGATAAGGAGGAAATGGATTCATGCAGAAGGGTCCATATAGAAAACATGTTTACTGGATGACAAAAGATGAATCGGACCGTTTGAGAGATGAACTTGCGTCCCGGAAAATCAAAGTACGGACGGCCAAGGGGATTGTCTGTACCCCATTAGACATCATCAACAAGATTTCAATTGTTCCCCCCGATGTGTGGAGCGATACCTGCTGCAGACAGGGGAGCTGGTACAGGACCTCGCAAAAGAACGGTCTCTACCTGATCGTCAGCTCATTTGAGCTGGAAAATCATGAGGGCCGGAAGTCTGCCACCCTTTCAGTGTCAGACTTTACGCCGCCCAGGTTGGCGTCGCCGGAAGACAAGCGCGTCCTTTTCGAGGACCGATCGCTCAACGCACGAATGCCTGAAGAATGGAAACATGTGGAAGACATCGAGAAACGGATCTATCTGAGATGGGCCAGAAGACTGGGGTCGGATGTCCAGGATTACGATGTCTTATACCGCTCCCATACGGCCAATCATGCCAACTTCATCCATCCCCGTTTCTTTGTCGAGGAGAATGGCCAGAAGATACCCTATTCCATTGATCGAAGCGCCCACCTCTGTTCCTGTTGTGTGGAGCTGTTTCAAGTGTTGGGGAGCGAGTTTGACAAGAAGCTCGTTTCACCCTGTCCCGGGGCCACGATTTTCGCACGCCTGAAACCAGACCGGTATCTGCTGGTGGAAAGATAAAGGATAACCGATGGGATTGACCTGTACCGGCAGAATCCTGTTATAGACTGACTGGAGAGTGAAAATGAAGATTCCCCTTGAAGAATATTATGAAAAGATCGTTTCCAACCCTCAACCATTCCTGAGTGCTGCGGGCAACATCTTAGGCATATTTATTGCCGGGGTTGTTGCCTGGTGGCTGATGAATGCGATCACGAAGCGGCTTGAGAAGAGATTTAGTGACCGCCCGTTTTTCAAAAAAAACGATCGCTTCTTTGCCCTGATACGGCGGGCCGGACATTACGGGGTCTATCTGTTCGTGGGAACTGCACTCATCAATCTGTTTGATTCGCCACTCATGAATAAGATATTCGGAGCATTCATGATCATGCTGTTGTCGTCCATTGCCTGCAGCATCGTCAACAATCTCATACCCTACCTGGAACGAAACCTGGCTACGAGAGCCGATGCCCATATGGATGCTGTGATCGTGGACCTGTCAAAGAAATTTGCAGGGATCGCCATATACGTAGCGGGCGCCATCATGGCAATGGACCGGATCGGTTTGAATGTCATGCCCTTTGTTGCCGGGGCCGGCGTAGCAGGCGTGGCCATCGGATTTGCCGCCAAAGACACCCTCTCCAACCTCATTTCCGGCATACTCCTGATCATCGATCGGCCGCTCAAGGTCGGGGACCGGATCGAGGTCTGGTCCGCTCCGAAGAATTCTTCCACCTGGGGGGATGTGATCGATATCGGTCTCAGGGCCACCAAGATCCGGACCACGGACAACATTGTGATCATCATTCCCAATAATGTCCTCATGAATCGCGATATTGTCAATTATACGGCTATTTCTGATGAGATCCGGGTCAGGATTCCGATCGGGATCTCCTATGAATCGGATGTCAAAAAGGCCAAGGCCCTGATTATTCAGGTAAGCCTGGAACTGGACTGGGTCATGAAAGATCCCGCACCAAAGGTGGTGGTGAAGAACTTCGGGGATTCATCCGTGGACCTGCAGGCCAGGGTCTGGATCCGTGACCCCCGAAAAAGAATGGATACCATCTCGTATATCACGGACCGTGTAAAAGAGGTCTTTGACGCGGAGAAGATTGAGATCCCTTACCCGAAACGGGACATCACCATCAAGAGAGAAATCTCTTTTACCCCTGCTTCGAGTTCGGATGAACCCTAACGGAAGTGCCTAAAGTGAGCTAAAGTGTCTAAAGTGCCTAAAGTTGGCAGACAGGACCTTCGAAATCCGTAACCAGATGTTGGCCGAGTCCCCTGGTCGGATCTCTTGCGCAGACCATGGAAAACCATTCTTTTTATAATGATAGGAAGTTCTTTAACTTTAGGCACTTTAAACTTTAGGCATTTTAGGCACTCCAGATGAAAGGAGCGTGACCTTGAAAATTGATCGAGGTGTCATCGAGGCCATGTACAGGGGCCTTGCTGCAAAGACAGGGGCCAGGCTGAACCAGGCCGTAACGGCGATCGTTGAGGCCAAGGAGCGGGGAGGCAGGGTGGTCGCCGTTGTGGGGAGCGGACCCAATATCCACGAGGGGGTAACGACCCTTATTGCAGAACTGATGCACAAGGGGCTTATTGACGGGGTGTCTACCAGTTCTGCGGTTATCAGTCATGAGATGGCCGGGACCCTGGAAAAGGTCATGCGGTTCGACGGCAAGGTCTTTGGCTTTGATGCAGATAAGCTCCCGTGCGACGGGCAGTTTGAGGTCAGCATGATTTCAAAGGCCCTCTTGGAGGCGTATCAACGGGAAGTCTATATTGACGCTTCGCTTTACCGCAGGATGAGACGGGCCAAAGGGAATACGATCATCAAGGTCGCCGGGAACATGGCCTATCCCACCGGCCTTCGCACGGAGAGACTGGCCCGTGATGTCCTTGCCTTGGCCAGACGATACGGTCTTCCCTTTGAGCAGGTGGCCGGTTACGGCGCAGACCCCTACACCATGATAGGGGCGGGGGCGCTGAACCACATCCCCGTGCTCGTTACCGTACCCCAGTTGATAGGGGGTGGAGAAGTGGGTCTGGCCGTGGGTGATTCCATTCCCGTGTCCGAGCGGTGCCAGCGGGTTGCGAAACTCCTTGCCGGCGCAGACGTGATCATCGAATCGGCCCTTGCCCTTTCCCAGGAGATCCATGACGGCCCGTTTGAACGTTTCACAGGCCACGGCATATGGTCTGACTGGGAAGGGGGGTGGACCTATTCGCTCAAAGACAAAAAGATCGTGAGAATAGACCTGGATCCCAATTTGGAGAAGGCCTGGAACAAGGAGCAATCGTCCAAGATGGTGTCCGATGCGGTCGATAAGGGGCTTTCGAAGACAAAATCCACGCGCATCCCTTTCCGGATGGAGATGTCCGGGTTTGCCAGGATCCCGGGGAGCGTTCCTCTTGTGGGTGATATCGGTGAGATATGGCCCCTCATGGCCACAAAGGCTGCAGATGCCCTTGGGGTCAAACTGGATCTGATGAGCTACAAACAGTCGCTCCCTGCCGGGGAGAAATTCCGGGAATGGATTGTCAGGCAGGTAAGGCCGGTGGACAGGGACCGGATGTTCGAGGCCGT
>CAZACO010000061.1:0-1736 GCA_964483185.1 uncultured Desulfobacteraceae bacterium | reverse complement strand
CTGAGGCGGACCAGGGTAGCCCCCCAGCCCGAAGGTCCGGCGTCAAGCCTGAAGTCTAACACATGGGGGTCTTTTTCAAGCCGCGCATGTACGATCCGGCGGAGGACCCCTTTCCCCTTTCCATGAATAATTCTCACGTCATGGATGCCCTCCTTCAGACAGGCCCGGAGGTATTCTTCCACAAGGGAGGACACCTCTTCGGGGGCAAACGTATGCAGGTCCAGGATCCCGTCAATCGGGATCTTCACCGGTTCGGGATCTATTTCTGTCATATTCTTTCCAGGTCCAACTGATCCCCGAAGCCCTCTGCCAGTTCCCTGTCCAAGGCCTCAAAATCCTTTTCCGTTTCCACCTCTACCACCAGGTCCCGTTCATCCAGGACCTTGAGGACCCCGTGGCCTTTGACGATCTTGATGACGTTTTTGACATCAACGGTCACCCATCCCTGCATCCTCAGGACCAGTTCATCCCCTTTAAAGGCCCGCTCGATGGTGAGTTCCACGTCCCTCTTTTTGGCATCCCACCCGATCAGAGCAGGCTTGACAATTACCGGCGTTACCGGATCATGCATGGCCGCACATCGAAACCATAATTTTGCCCGTATCATCGTTTGTCTCCTTCTGATATTTTTTTGGACCGCAGGGCCCTCTGCTGATTCTTTTACCCCAAACGAAACGTTTTTTAAACCCTTCTTGAAAAAAAGTGATGGTTCAAGGGCTCACATGTTTCGACCTGTGCGGTCAGGCTTCACCCATTCCGAATATGTGCGTTAACCGTACAGTTCAAAATGTCTTGGGTCCGGGCCGCCGTCGACCCCTGGAGCGAAAAGAAGCAGGCTTGACACCTCACCCCCATTTCTTTATTATCGGCCCTGTGAAGATCCGGCAGGGATCGGTGAAAGCGAGACGGGAGCTTTTTTTGCCATGTTTACCCACGGCACATCCGATATAAGAAGGGGGTGATACAACGGAACGTAGGGGCCATTAAGATTAACCACTTTTAATTGAAACAAAAAGGAGGAGGGGTTATGAAAAAATGGATTGTTTTTGTTGCGGTATGTGCCATCCTGCTGTTGACCATCGGTGTAACACCCGCAGTCAGTGCAGATACCGAACTCTGGGACGTCTACAACAAGGTCTTGAAGAAGGCAAAATATGTGGACTTGACCCATGCGTTCAGCCCCACCATACCTGTGTGGCCGGGATTCGGGAACGCAAAATTCAAGCCGGGAGTTGCAGGCCAGGAAATCAAGGATTATTGTACCATCGGCGAAGCCTTCCAGTATAAAAAACATGGCTTTATCTGTACGGCCTATGAGCTCGTCACCGATCAATACGGGACCCAATTAGATCCGCCCGCCCACTTTTACGAATATGGGGCCACGATCAGTGACCTCCCTGCCACCTATTCAATCAGACCTCTTGTTGTCATCGATATCCATGAAAAAGCGAAGAAGGATGAGGGATATCATGCAACGGTCCAGGACATAAAGGCGTGGGAAGCCAAACATGGCAAGATCCCAGAGGGATCGGTGGTGGTGGTCCGTTCCGATTGGTACAAAAGGTGGAACGAGACAGAACGATTTGCCAATGCCCCCTTCCCGGGAATCAAACTGGATGCACTCAAGCTCCTCCATCTGGAACGAAAAATCCTTTTTCACGGGCATGAACCCCTGGATACCGATACGACACCGAACCTGGAAGGGGAAACCTGGCTGCTGAAAAACAACTTCTGTC
>CAZACO010000060.1:0-11612 GCA_964483185.1 uncultured Desulfobacteraceae bacterium | reverse complement strand
GTGTGGGCCCCGGTCTGCCGGATTTCCTCGATCTTGTTTTGGGCCACGCGGCCCGACAAAACGGCATCCGCCATCTCCAGATTCCCCCCCCCGCCACAGCAGATACTCTGGTCACGGGTGTTTGCCAGTTCCACAAAGGTAAGGCCGGGAATCGATCTGAGGATCTCTCTTGGCGGATCAAAGACACCCCCGTTTCTTCCCAGGTCGCAGGGGTCGTGGTATGTCACGGTTTCGCTGAGTTCCCCCAATGAGATAGCCCCCTCCCCTATGAGCCTCTCGATAAACTGGGTGGAATGAAAAAGCCTCACGTCTGTCAGGTAGTGCTCTTTCCAGGTACGGTAGCAGGAGGGACAGGAAAACACGATCTCCTTGGCCCCCAACGCCTTGATCTTCTCCAGGTTATGCTCCATCAAGGCGTCCATCTTCCGGGGCGATCCTGCGCCGATCAATGGAAACCCACAGCACCATTCCTCTCCCGCCAGAATGGCAAATTCCACCCCCGCCGATTCGAGAATCCGGACCATGTTGCGGGGAATCGACTGTACCATCGGAAAAAAGGAGGCAACGCATCCCACAAAATAGATTACGTCTGCCTGCTCCTTCTCATACAGATGGTCGGGGAGATCTTTGATGTCGTCCCGCCAGTCTCCTCGTTCCGAATTGTCCTCATCAGATATATTATGGTTAATGAGAAGCGATTGCACGGCAGGCTCAACATTCGGATGAATGCCCCTCTTCTTGACGATCTCCTCCCGCATGCCGATCAGGACCTCTTTCAGCTCCACACCACTCGGGCATGTCACGGAGCATGCCCCACAGAGGAGGCATTTGGCAAAGATATCGCGATAATGCTCGCTGATCTCCAGATCGCCCCCGGCGTAGCGCTTGGCCAGCTGTATCTTTCCTCTGGGTGTATACTTTTCGAGAAAAAGGGCTTTTCCAACCGGACAGGTCGCCAAACAAAGGCCGCATTTTATACATTGATCAAACTCATCCGAAATATTGCTGGGTATCATGTGTCTTCTCTCATTATACGAACCCGGATAGACCGGAAAAACGATTAAAGCGACAGAAATGCCTGAAATTACAACGTATCAGCTCAATCCTCAGTGTTCACGACCTTGCTGCGAATCACGCCTCAGGCGAGACATCAAGGAGTTGGGGCGTCAGTCTTTTATAAAACCTTGACAGGTAAACTCTTTGTGATGACGTCTCATATGAGTGTTATTCAATAGTCAATCGTCAATTCCTCAATCCCCGGATTGTCTGCTAAAGGAAACTGCCGGGGTTGAGGATATTGTTGGGGTCGAAGACCCGCTTGATTCCCCGCATCAGATCGATGGAGGTCTGGCTGAATTCCATGGACATGAACCTGTCTTTCGCAATACCGATCCCGTGCTCCCCGGAAAGGGTACCGCCCATATCGATTGCCGCCTCATAGAGTTCCTCCATCGCCTTATCCACCCGCGCCATCTCTTCACTGTCGCGCAAGTCGGTCATGATCAGGGGATGGAGGTTTCCGTCTCCCGCATGGGCCAGGACACCAATCTTCAGGTCATACGTCTTTGTAATCTCGACAATCTTTCTAATGATCGCGGGAAGCATCTTGACCGGCACGGTCGCATCTTCGACAATACAGTTCGGTCTCAGGCTTGCGACAGCGCCGAAGGCGGTTCTTCTCGCCCGCCACAGTCTTTCTGCCTCCTCGGGCGTGCCTGCCCTCTCCACCTCAACGGCCCCCCTTTCCCTGCAGAAGGCCTCAATCCGCTTTCCCTGAGCCTCGACCAGGGCCTCCTCCCCATCCACCTCTATCAGGAGTAATGCCTGGGCTTCATCCGAGAACTTGGCCCCGCCGTAGTTGCTGATCACATCGAGGACGGTCCTGTCGATCAGTTCCAGCGTCGTCGGGACAATGCCGGCGCCGATAATAGCCGACACCGAGGTAGCCGCATCATCCAGGTCCGAATAGATGGCCTGAAGCGTGGCCTTTGCAGGCGCCAGGGGGACCAGCCTGACGATGATCTCCGTAAAGATGCCCAAGGTCCCTTCCGAGCCGCACATGAGCCGGGTCAGATCGTACCCGCTCACATTTTTCAGGGTCTTTCCCCCTGTCCGGATCACCTCTCCAGTTGGCAGCACCACCTCGAGGCCTAAGAGATAATCCCTTGTCACCCCGTACTTGACTCCCCTTGGACCGCCCGCATTCAGGGCCACATTGCCGCCGATGGTGGAGACAAACATGCTGGCAGGATCGGGTGGGTACATCAGGCCGTAACGGGCCACAGCCTTCTGCAGATCTGCGTTGACCACACCCGGCTGGACAACTGCGCACATGGATTCAGGCTCAATCTCCAGGATCTGGTTCAGCCGGTGAAAGGCGATGATGATCCCGCCCTTCCTCGCAACAGAGCTTCCGCAGATGTTGGTACCGGCCCCCCGGGGGACCACCGGTATCTTTTCCCGGTTCGCGACCCTCATAATTCCTGAGATCTCATCCCTGTTTCCGGGAACGATGATCGCCTCCGGTTTGAATTCCCGAAGAAACCCATCATAGGAATAAACGGCAAGGTCCTCGGGCGTATCGAGGAACCATTCATCGCCTGCCATTTGGCGGAATTCATCCCTTATTGAATCAGAGATCATACAAAGCCTCCTTGATTTGAAACTTATTTTTGCGCGAGCCCTAAACGTCAGAAGAGGGGGGGCCAGGGGCCTTCTTTTTCGATGCCGGCAGATATATATTAAATGTGCTTCCTTTACCTTTTTCACTCATCACATCCATGATGCCACCATGACTCTTGATGATCCCATAGGCGGCGGCCAGACCCAGACCCGCCCCCTGTCCCACCGCTTTGGTAGTAAAGAACGGATCAAATATCCTCTCCCGGGTCTTGGCGTCCATACCCACGCCCGTGTCCGTAATGGATATCTTCACATACATGCCTGGTTCAACGTCGTGGGACCTTACAAAATCCCTGCCAAGCTGAGTGTTTTCTGTCTTTAAAAAGACCTCTCCGCCGTCAGGCATGGCCTGCCCTGCATTAATATAGAGACTCATCAGGACCTGGTCAATCTGCCCCCGGTCCACTTCCACCGTCAGAATACCCTCCTGGTATGTCGCATGTACGGTGATCCCTTTCTTGGTGCGGGCAAACAACTCCGCAGTCCGCTTCAGCAGTTCATTGAGGTCGGTCGGCTCAGGCTCATACTTCCCCTTCCTGGCAAAGGCCAGGAGATACCGGGTCAGCTCCGCCCCTTTCCGGACATACGCTTCGATGTTCTTCAATCTTTCATACTCAGGGTGATCCTTGTCTTTTTCGTAAAGGACTAACGACGCATTCGCCTGGATGGCCATCAGCAGGTTGTTGAACTCATGGGCAATGCCCCCGGCCAGGGTGCCGATGGAGGCCATCCGCTGAGACTGCTGGAAATGAATTTCAAGCCTTTTTTTCTCGGTAATGTCTCTCAGGAAATTGAGGACGGCAGGCCTCCTCTCCCACTCGATCAGGACCGCATTCAGTTCCACCCAAAACTCCTCGTGCGACCGGTTCAGGATTCTGAAGGAATAGGTGCTGGGAACGTCCTCATCCTCTAAACTCCGTCGGAATCTCTCCTGTACGGCATCCCTTTCTTCAGGATGAACCAAGTCTAAAAAAGAGAATGCAGCCAGTTCCTCGGAATTAAAGCCAAACATCTCAACGGCACGCCTGTTGGGGAATTTTACAACGCCCTCCTGCATGACAAAGATGGCGTCGTTGGCATTTTCAAACAGAATCCGATATCGCTCCTCGCTCTTCTTCAGTGCCTTTTCGGCCCGTTTCTGCTCGGTCACATTGTTCAGGATAACGATGGTCTTACCTTCTTCCCCGGGGATCGGTTGCACATCCATGGTTACCTGATAGCCATTCAGTGTCAGCGGATGATCCTCAGACAACCGCTTGGACGCGCCATCAACGCCTTCAAGGAATTCCCTTACCCGCTGCCGGTCGTCTTTGGCGAAGAGTTCCGGGAAATGACGCCCCAGCACATCCTCCTCAGGAAGATCTGTCAAAAAAGATGCACCGCGGTTGGCATAGACAATTCTTCCGTCCGAGGCAATCTCAAAGATCCCCTCATTCATCTGCTCCAATATGACTTCAAAATGCTTCATGCCCGAAAGGAGTTCTGTGGTTACCCTCCGCTGTGGGATATCTTCAGGGACCGGCGGCCTTTCCGGCAGCAAGTGCGGGGAGGCGACTTTGGATTGATTCAAGACGTCGAGAACCTCTCTGGCCATCTCTTCAAGGGGTCCTTTGGCAATGCTGGCGTCTACTCCCAGATCCGCAATGTCCGCGTAATCGTCCGTGGCTGTTGCGGAAAGGCTGACAAGGGTCGTGTCTTTCAGGTCCTCCATCTTCCGCAGTATCTTGCACAGCCGTTTTCCGTCGATATTTGGCATGACCATATCGACGAATATGATGTCGGGTGTAAAGCTCTCCAGGGCGTCCAGCGACGAAAGTCCATCTTCCGCCGTCACCACCTGATGCCCTTCCTTTGTCAGGAGATCTTTGAGCACCTCTAAGATGAATCGGTCATTGTCGACCAGCAGTATCTTTTTCATAGCAAACGTCTGAACCGGGAAAGTGACTAAAATGCCTAAAGTAAACTGAAACTTACCTCGTTAAATGCGGAGCCCGACACCAGGGTCAGACCGCGAGTCCCATCTTGTTGGGGTTTAGGATGTTGTTGGGATCAAACAGTTTTTTTATCCTCCCCATGACATCCATTTCAACCGGGTCATGTTCGAGTGTCATGAAGGGCGCCTTTGAGAGCCCGACACCATGTTCTCCGGTGAGTGTGCCGCCCAACTTGCAGGTGAGCCTGAAGATCTCATCCACTGCGGCGCCGGCCCGTTTGACCTGGTCCGGGTCAGCGCTGTCATACATGACCTTGGGATGGAGGTTGCCGTCGCCCGCATGGCCGAATATGACAAAGGGCAGATGATGCTTCCGGACAATGGCCGAGATACCGGTCAGGAGGTCGGGGACCTTGGAGATGGGGACGGCCACGTCCTCAGAGACGTTGTTGGTCCGGAGCTGTGCAGCGACACTGCCCGCAGACTTGCGGGCCGCCCACAATTCTTCTGCCGCTTCTGGAGTGTCGGCGGTTTGTACATGGGTCGCACTATTTTTCTTGAAAATTTCGACGACCTTGTCCATTTGGAAAGAGGTTTCGGCCTCGGTGTAACCATCCGTCTCCACCAGGATAATCGCCATGGCATCGGGGATGTCCATACCTGCATGCTCCCGCAGGACCTTGATGGTGTTATGGTCGAGCACCTCAAGGACGCTCGGGATAATGCCCGAATGCATGATATCCGTAACCGCCTGGCCTGCGTCCTTGAGACGGGCGAACTGGGCCAGGCCCGTGTTGAAGGCGGTTGGCTTCGGGTTGATTTTCAGAATGATCTCTGTGACCACGCCGAGGGTCCCCTCCGACCCCACGAAGAGCCGGGTCAAATCATAGCCGGAGACAGACTTCATGCAGGATGAACCGCTCCGCATGATGCGTCCATCCGGGAGGACGACCTCCAGCCCGAGGACATAATCCCGGGTTACCCCGTATTTGGCGCCCCTGATTCCCCCGGCATTGGTCGCCACATTCCCGCCGATCGTGCAGGCCTTGCCGCTGGCAGGGTCCGGCGGGAAGAAAAAGCCGAAAGGGGCCAACGCCTTTTGCAGGTCGGCATATACAACGCCCGGCTGGACCACGACAAGGCGGTCAGGGATCCTGATATCCACCACCCGGTTCATTCTGCACAAATCGATCACAAGACCTCCGCTCGCGGGAACGGCCGAACCGGCCAGTCCGGTTCCAGCGCCCCGGGGGATGACCGGAAAGAAGGCCTCGTTGGCCAGGGTCAGGATCCGGGATATCTGATCAGCACTTGCAGGCCACACGGCCGCTTCAGGACGATGGTGGTGGTCAGAAGCGTCATAGGAATACGTGATCCGATCGATGAGTTGATCGGTAAAATTCTGCTGACCGACAATGTCGATCAGGGTTTTTTTAATGGTGTCGTCCATCTCTTGCCATTCATCCATAATAGAAATTCCGGCCCTCAGGTCCAGATCAGAAGCAGACGGCCCGGCCTGAAGTATTGACCCGGAATGTTGGAGTAGTGGAGTGGTAGAGTCACTGACATCGCATCAGACAAAATCTCCACCGGGGATAATCAAAACCGTGTTTTCTGGACAGGGGGCCTCTCATTTGAGCGCACGGCGGACGAGCTGGGTGATATCGAGGACCTCGAGGGAAATCTTGTTCCGCCTCACGTAGGTCATCATGGTCCTGACGCACTGCTGGCATGAGGTGACCACCGCGTCCGCGCCCGTACTCAGGATCTCCTCGATTTTCCGGTCAGCAATCCGGGCAGACAGCTTGGCGTCGACCATCTCCAGGTTTCCTCCGCCACCGCAGCAAACGCAGTTCTCGCGGTTACTGGGGAGTTCCACGAACCGGATGCCCGGGATGGCGCGAATCACCTCTCTCGGTTCGTCAAACACCCGGGTCCCCCGTCCCAGATCACAGGGGTCATGATAGGTGACGGTCAGGTCCAGTTCCTGAAGGGGAACGCGCCCTTTTCTGATCAAATCTGTCAAAAACTGACTCGCATGCCGGATCCTGAATTCATCGGGATAATGCTCCCGCCACATGGCATAACAGGAAGGGCATGAAAAGATGATCTCTTTGGCGCCCTTCTCCCGGATGACCGAGAGATTGTGTTCCATGAAGGCCTGAAACATCTCCTTCAGGCCGGCCCCTAACATGGGAAACCCGCAACACCACTCCGCTTCCCCCAACAGGGTGAAATCAACACCGCTCCGGTCCAGTATTTCCGCAAGGGCGATCGGGATCTTCTGGGCCAGGGGAAAATAGGCGGACGTACACCCCGTGAAATAGACGATGTCTGCCTGTTTTTTGATATATCCATGGTCCGGGGGGTCATCCATATCTTCGACCCAGTCGGCCCGCTCCCCATTGTCCTCTGCAAAGACATTGTGCTCCTCGGCCAGATTTTCCCGGATCATGTCGATTTTCTTCGGATAGTGACCCGAGTGGACCATATCCTGGCGGAGAGACAGCCACAGGTCTTTGAGATGGATGCCTACCGGGCAAACCTCCTGGCAGTTGCCGCAGAGGGTGCAACGGAAAACCGTGTCGCTGAAATGCTTCCACTGTTCCTCAGAAGGCGTCTTTTTGCCAAACAGCCTTCGAAACAGACCTCCCCGGCTCTTCAGCACCTGGTTGAGGCCCTTTATGCGGGAAATGGCGGACAGGTCCCCGTCACGAGATGCTGAAACCGCAGGACACACATCCGCGCAGACCTGGCAGTTGGTACAGGCCCCCATTTCGAGGAGCTGTTTGACACTGTAATCCTGATTGGACATATATATACTGGATGCTGGATACTCGATACTGGTTACTGGCCGCTCGTTTTTCCAAGTTTGAAGTTACGCGTTTGGCGCCTTAAGCCTTGTGCGCATCTTTCAACTTCACACGCCACACTCCACACTTTCTTGTCGCTTACTCTTCCGCATATTTCTCAATATCCGCCACCAGCCACTTCTCAATGGCTTCCTTCCCGTGGATCAGGGTTTCCATCTCCCCTTTGTCGTCCGGCCGCACCTTGTACATCCACCCCTTGCCGTAACAGTCATCATTGATCAACCCGGGATTGGTCTCCAGTTCCTCGTTCACTGAGTCAATCTCTCCATTCACAGGGGCAAAGACCTTTCCCAGCCACTTGCCCGATTCTATCTTGGCGAACTTCTTCCCCAGCTTGAGCTTCTTCCCATCGTCAGGGAGCTGAACATAGACGATCTCCCCGGCCATGGTCTGTGCAAAGTCATCCATACCCATGACCAGCAGGTCGCCTTCCTCCTTGACCCAGAAATGATTCTCCTCGTAATAGAGGTCCTCCGGCATGTTATACCCGTGCATCTCCATAGTTATTCCTCCTCTCTTTACTCCGCCGCCTCCATCAGTTCATTGATGAACTCGGTGGTGTTGTAAATCTTGAACTTCTGTTTGCGCAGTTTGGCGTTTGCCAGGTTGTGCACACATGAATTGCATTCGGTCAGTATGACCTCGGCCCCCACCGCTTCAGCCTGTTCAAGACGGCGTCGTGCCATGGCGATGGAGTTCTTGGCATAGGCCCCTCTGACCCCGCCGCCGGCCCCGCAGCAGAGGGCGTTTTCGCGGTTGTCGGGCATTTCCACAAAGTTGGGAGCGATCTTCCGGATGGTGTTTCGCGGCGCTTCGTAGATCCCGCAATGCCTTCCCAGGTCGCAGGGGTCATGATAGGTGACCCGTTTGTCTGTCTTGACCCCGAAATCAAATCCCTGAAGGAACTGGGTAATATGGATGACGTCAATCCCCTTCTCTTTGAGTTCGCCATACTGGGGCTTGTTGTTGAAGGTGCGGGAGCAGTAGGGGCAGCCGGTGATGACCGTTTTGGCCCCTGTTTTGAGGATAAGATCGATATTTTTCCGGGCCAGGTGCTCCTTGATCTGGTAGCCCACGTCTTCGAGCACACCGCTGCAGCACACCTCATCGATGAGGGTGTAATCTACCTGTAGACGATCCAGAAGATCCAGGGTAGCCAGGGTAGACTCATCTTCCCGATACGATCCGACGCAACCGATAAAATAGACGAATTCCGCCTTTTTGTTTCTTTCCCTTTCAAAATCCTCGGGTTCGTCCTCGGCATAGATATTGGTGTGCTTGTCCAGCACCTCGTTCATTCCCTTGAACGCGGGGTGGCATGAGCCTGCCTTGACCATGTCTTTTCTCGCTAATTTGATGATCTCGGGCACCTCGACGCCGGAGGGGCAGTTCTCAAAGCAGCTGGCACAGGTGGTGCACTGGAACAGGGTCTCGATCAACTCGTCATTGAGACCTATCTTCCCGTCCATGACCTCTTTGAGCACAAGCATCTTCCCCCGCGCATTGAGGGCCGGCCGGAGCGTGGCCCCGAATGCCGGACAGACCGCCTGGCAAAACCCGCACCGGGAGCACCGCAGGATCTGCTCCCGGTATTTCTCTTCAAATTCGTATGTAGACGTCATCTTTAGACCTCCAGTCCCATCTTGCCGGGGTTGAGGATATTGTTGGGATCAAACATCTTTTTGACACCCCGCATAACGTCCATGGCAACCGGGTCATGCTCCAGGGTCATAAAGGGGGCCTTTGACAGGCCGATGCCATGCTCGCCGGTGAGCGTTCCGCCCAGATCAACCGCCAGTCTGAAAAGATCGGCGCTGGCCGCTTCCATCTGTTTCACCTGTTCAGGGTCATAGCCGTTGTACAGGATCTGGGGATGGAGGTTGCCGTCCCCGGCATGGCCAAAGGTCGCAATCCGGATGTGGCGCTTTTCTGAAATCGCCTGGATCCCCATTAGAAGCTCGGCGATCTTCGTCATCGGGACGGTCACATCTTCCAGGACGAAATTCGTTTCGATCCTGGCCAAGACCGCATAGGCCGACTTTCTGGCGGCCCAGAGGTCTTCCACGTCCTTCTCGGTCTTTGCCTGCCTCACTTCCCTGGCGTTATTCTTATGAAAGATCTCAATGACCTTTCCTAACTGGTAATCGGTCTCTTCCCGGGTATAGCCGTCGGTCTCTGCCAGGAGCATCGCATCCACTTCAGGGAGGTTGAGGTCGGTATTCTGATTGATGGCCGAAAGGGTCTCTTTCCCTAATATCTCCAGGGCGCTCGGGATAATCCCGCTGTGCATGATCCGGTTGATGGCATTCCCCGCGTCCTCCAGACTGTCGAAGGTAGCCAGGGCCGTGCTGGTGGCCGTCGGTTTCGGGTTGATCTTGAAGGTGATCTCCGTAACGATCCCGAGGGTCCCCTCAGAACCCACTAAGAGCCGCGTGAGGTCATATCCCGACACACTCTTCATAGTCTTGGATCCTGTTCTCATGATCCTGCCGTCCGGGAGGACCACCTGCAGACCCAGGACATAGTCCCGGGTGGTGCCGTATTTGGCCCCTTTGAGGCCTCCGGCATTGGTGGCGACATTCCCCCCAAGGGTGCTGACCTTGCCACTGGCCGGATCGGGCGGAAAGAAAAACCCGTAAGGGACCAGGGCCTTTTCGAAATCCGCATACACCACACCCGGCTCAACAACGGCCAGACGATCCTCTATACTGATCAGAACGATCCTGTTCATACGGCTCAGGTCGAGGACGATCCCCCCTTGAATCGGAACCGCCATTCCGGAAAGTCCTGTTCCCGCGCCCCGGGGGATCACCGGGATCTTCTGCCGGTTGGCCAGCTTCATGATCTCCGACACCTGTCCCGCTGTCTCGGCCCAGACAGCACCCTCAGGCCGGTGGCTGTGCTCCGAGGCATCACAGGAAAATGAGATCCTGTCGATCAGGCTGTCGGTGACATTGTCTTCGCCCACGATCTCGATGAGGTCCTGTTTCAATTCTTCATCCATCGGTTACTCCATTTTAGCAAGTGCCTAAAATGAGCTAAAGTGCCTAAAATGCCTAAAGTTAAGGATCTTCGTTACAGAGATTTTTAAGAGATCGGTTTCTCGTTTTAGTGGACATCTCCAGATATTGAACAATATATTCCATGAGATCATTAAAAATACTTTTTTTCATCAAATCCCGAGGTACGCAACTCCTGAGCTGGGTATGGCATCCTCGAATTGGACGATCTCTTGTCTTCTGATAGTTCAGCCATGCAAGCTCGTCGTCTGAGACGCTGTCAAATCTGAAAATGACACACCTTTTTTTCAACTTTAGCTCACTTTAGGCACTTTAGGCAATTCAGTTCACTTTAGTCACTTACGGTCCAGGGCATTCATGGCCAGAACCACCGGCGCGATAATTATGTGCAACAGCCGGCTGAAGGGGATATAGGCGATAAAGGCCCCTGTCAGGGCCGCATGAATATACCATACAAAGCCATACACCTCCACCAGTCCCCGGGGGGCCGAAAAGAGTCGGCCGATCCCGTAACCGATCATGCTGTATTCTGAGCCGGCAGGATACCCGGTTAACGCAATCCGCATCCCCTCCAGAATAAACCCGATAATAACGATCCCCCCGATCAGGCCAAGGGCGAGCCGATCCTGTTCAGGGAGGCCGGGGGACCGGTCAGCGCGGTTCAGCCACCCCCTGGCAAAGGCAAGGCCCACCCCGACAAGGATCATGACTCCTGTTACATCGAACAGAAACCCGGTCAGGGGATAATTCTTGTTCACCATGTGCCAGATGACGGGCCACTCCGGTTTCCAGAGAGAGCCGCACAGGGCGATCAGCCCCCAGAAAAACCGGAATACAAAGCCGTAGAAGATCAGGGCATGGATGATCCACCGTTTATGAGACTTCCTGTAAAGCCTCCTTTGCAGGAACACGTCCCAAAACAGGGACCTGATGATCACGATGATCCTGGCCGAGAAAACGACTCTGAACGCGTTCACCACTAAATGGGTAAGCTTGGCAAAGGGATTTCCGCTCGTTACGCCTGGCAGGGATCCGGTGAGCCAGAAAGAGAAGAAGAGGATCAGACCGCATAGAAAAATGATGAGGGCGACCCTGGTGATGGTA
>CAZACO010000059.1:0-11952 GCA_964483185.1 uncultured Desulfobacteraceae bacterium | reverse complement strand
CATTATCACAGCGAATTGCATCATTCCGAATGGAAGAGACACCTACCGAATTAAGCGTCCTTTATGATGCACTCCCGGTTCAAAAAGGGATCCCGGAAAGGTCTCGTTTCTATTACAATAAATGGTTACGTTAAAATTGCAAGTACCCATCTATTTGGAATCGCTAACTGTCCCAGATTCTAATGGACATCCATTATAGATCATGCTATCTTGCAAAACTTAATTTTTTGAAAAAGAACTCGGGAAGCCTCTAAGCGGCGGATATGGAAAGAGGAGGAAATATTTAATGGTATTGAGTATCATGCGAAAGCATGCCAAGTCTTGGCTGATAAAATTCCTGATAGGTATTATCGCTGTGGTTTTTGTCTTTTATTTTGGATATTCCTTTACGTCTGACCAGGCCTTGAAAATTGCCTATGTCAATGGGGAAGTCATTAATGGTCCAGAATATGAAAAGGCCTACCGGGACATGGTCTCTGCTTATCAAGCAAGGTATAAAGATCTGTGGAATGAAAATATGATAAAGATGCTTGACCTGAAAAAAAAGGCATTGGGGGTCCTTATAGATCAGAGATTAATGACACAGGCGGCAAAACGATTAGGCATCGATGTAACGGAAAGCGAGTGCCAGAAGGCCATTATGAGTTATCCCGCATTTCAGGTAAATGGCCAGTTCGACATGGGGCGTTACCAGTCCCTTCTGAGTCACAATCATATGAGACCGGAGGATTTTGAGGCAACCATGACCCAGGAACTCCTGGATAGAAAACTCAAGCAGTTTCTGTTCGCTTTCTTAGGTGTGACTGAGCAGGAGGTCTTGGAACATTACACCTTCATTAACGAGAAGATCAAGGTCGGTTTTGTTGAGTTCAAGCCGCAGGAATTCAGGAAATCGATCAAGTTTGATCAGGTTGCATTGAAGGGCTATTTTGAAAAGAATCAGGAGAACTATCGTATCCCGAAAAATATCAAGGTGACATATATCGAGATAGATCCGAAGGACTTTAAAGGAGGCGTCACGGTCACTGAAAAGGAGATTCAATCCTTTTATGAATATAATAACGCGGCATACAGCCAGCCCAAGCAAGTGAAAGCAAGGCATATTCTGTTTAAGCTTGGCGAGAACGCCTTGAAAGAGACCGAGGAAAAGGTCAGGAAGGTGGCTGAAGCGGTATTGGCAAAGGCCCGGAAGGGAGAGGATTTCGCCAAACTGGCAAAGGCCCACTCAGAAGGCCCGACAAAGGCAAAGGGAGGGGACCTCGGCTATTTTGAGAAGGGCCAGATGATGCCATCGTTTGATGAAGCCGCTTTCAAGTTGAAAAGGGGCGAAATCAGCGATCTTGTCCGGACGCGATTCGGATATCACATCATCAAGGTAGAGGATATAAAGGAGGCTCGGACCCAGACGCTGGAGGAGGTGCGCGACCCGATTGTAGAGGCGTTGACCATGAATGTTGCCGCAGAACTTGCCCATGAAAAGGGCCTGTCCATCGTAGATCAGATGCCTTACGATATAGAACTGGCGGTCTACGCCAAACAGCACGGGCTTGAGGCAAAGCATTCCGCCTACTTCTCAAAAAATGAGCCCGTTCCCGGGGTTGACGGCAGCGAAAAGATGGTCGAGGCCCTTTTTGCCATGGGGAAGAACGAAACGACCGATTTGATTGAATTAGGCGGCAAATTTTATATCTTTCAGGTGGCTGAGAGCAGAGCTTCCTATTTGCCGGCCCTGAAGGACGTGGCTGAGAAGGTAAAGGATGATTATACCGCTTACCTGGCGACCCAGGAAGCAACCGCGGCGGCATCGAGCTATTTGAAAGCACTCAAAGAAGGCAAACCCTGGGATCAACTGGCCAAGGAAAAAGGTGTTCAGACAGAAGAAACCGGTTTCTTTACAAGGCGGGTCCCCGTACCGAAAATAGGACATGCACCGGAACTGACCGATGCGGCCTTCAGACTCAATGCGCAAAAGAGATACCCGGATAAGGCCTTTGTGAATGAAAGGGGGGCATTTGTTATCCGGTGGTTAGCGAGAGAAGCGATTGATGAGAAAAGCTTCCGTAACGAAGAAAAAAAGTATCGCGAATCGTTAGTCCAGGCAAAGCATGGACGCATCTTTGAAAACTGGCTTCAAAACCTTCGAAAAAATGCAGATATAGAAATTGTTACCCCGGTGACTGGGGAGTCATGATTGATGATTGTCGATTGATGATTCTGTGTGAATCGACCCCCCTACATCCAAGATCTTATGTGTCTCCTTCCCGGAGGGTGTATCTTCGACCATTGAGGGGGAGGAAATAGACGCCGCCTTCTTCTTGAATATATTCAGCTAATTGATAATATGCGGCCCGTTTGAAACGGGCCGGAAAAGCGCCTGATTTGACACGGCAGTAAAGGACATGGTCCTTCCCGATCCAGAGGGTCTCCGGCCCCAGCGCTTCTTTGGTGTCATCGCTCAGGCTGACCTGAAACCGGGTCGTTTGGCGCCGGCTCCCTTCCTCAAAAGATACCCTCGTCACCACAAAGGCCGTATCCTCCACATCAACGTAACAACGGGTATCGGCCCAGTTGATCAGATACCTCCCCTCTGAATCCAGCTCCATGTTCTGGTAGAAGAGCCGGATAAATTCCCGGTGGATCATCTCGGCGCCCTGATGATACCAGCGAGCTTCCTTATCAATAAATATGAGGCATGGGGGTATGGGATCGATCTGCTCTGTCATTTTTTCTCCCTGTTCTCTCGGGGGATGTCCTTTTTCTTCTCTTCGTTTTCCCCGTATTCGGTCTGGGGGCCTCTATGCCCCGCTCGTTAAGCCACTCCAGGGCATAGGTGTGTATGTCCCTGAGGGCGGATCGAATCAGGATCGATTTAACCATCTCGATCTCCGCCAGGTCATCGCTGAGCCCTAAACAACGGGATAGCTTTCCTGCCTGCATCGGATGAGAAGCGATGAAGACCTTAAAGGCCTTTACGTCCCTCCCCCGCAAAATGTGATTAAGTTTTCGGTGGAAGTTCGCAACCCCCTGCTCAATTTCCCGTTCATCCATCGCAGGACCTCCGTACCAGCCTATACACCTCGAACGGTGACGGCGTCAAGAGGGAGAAGCCTCTCTCTTGACTCCCAGGACCCTTTCTCATATATACTATAACCCAAAAACAGTTCGACCTGTGCGGTCAGACATCATTAACTCTGGATATTTGTTCTACCTTGGCGGCCTGCGGGCGAACCGCACCGGTCGAAAGATGTTGGGATAATTCATGGAAAAGGTGCGTACGGAAACCGGTCAAGGGAGCGTCAATGGGAGCCTGGGGACATTTGCCGGGGTATTCACGCCCAGTGTTCTCACCATCCTCGGGATCATTCTTTTTCTGCGGTTAGGCTATGTGGTCGGCAGCGCCGGTCTTTGGCATGCCCTGATCATCATCGGCCTTGCCAATGCCATTTCCATCCTCACCACGATCTCCTTGTCAGCGATTGCGACCAATCTCAGGGTCAAGGGAGGCGGTGACTATTATCTTATCTCCAGGACCCTCGGCGTGGAATACGGGGGCGCTATCGGTATTGTCCTTTTTTTGGCGCAATCCATCTCGGTAGGATTCTACTGCATCGGTTTCGGTGAAGCCTTGTCATCGACGTTGCCTGCCGATGTCCGGATAGGCCCACAGGCGATTGCCGCCGTTGCCGTACTATTTCTTTTTGTGTTCGCCTGGTTAGGAGCTGATTGGGCAACCCGGCTTCAGTATGTGGTCATGGGCCTGCTGGTCGCCGCGCTTTTTTCGTTTTTCGCCGGGGGATGTGTTCGCTGGGACCGTGCGATATTCGCCGCAAACTGGCTAACACCCGGTAGCGGATCAAATTTTTGGGTCCTGTTCGCCATCTTTTTCCCTGCTGTTACGGGGTTTACCCAGGGTGTCAGCATGTCCGGGGACCTCAAAGATCCGGGCAGGAGTCTTCCCTTGGGCACGTTTGTTGCCGTAGGGATCTCGATGGTCGTCTACTTCTCCGTGGCAGTCGTTTTTGCCGGGGCAATGCCGGGCGATCTTATGAGAAGCGACTACACAGCCATGAAACGGGTGGCATGGGTAAGTGGTCTGATCGACGCCGGGGTCGTTGCGGCTACCCTCTCATCGGCCATGGCCTCCTTCCTGGGCGCGCCGCGGGTTCTTCAGTCACTTGCAGGGGACCGTATTTTTCCCTTTCTCCTCCCTTTTTCAAAGGGGGCAGGACCCAAGGGAAACCCGAGGCGGGGGGTTCTCCTTACCGCCGGTATCGCCTTCGTCGTCATTGCCTCAGGGAACCTGAACGCGATCGCACGGGTGGTATCCATGTTCTTTCTGGTATCTTACGGCCTTCTAAATTATGCTACATTCTTTGAAGCGCGAACATTCAGCCCCTCCTTCCGTCCCAGGTTTCGCTGGTTCGATGCCAGACTGAGTCTTCTCGGTTTCTTGGCGTGTCTGGGATTAATGCTTGCCATTGATCTGCCGGCCGGCGCTGTAGCCATTTCCCTTCTCTTCGCCATTTACCAGTACCTCAGAAGGACGGCCGGCCCCTCACGATGGGCGGACAGCCAACGGTCCTACCACCTGAAGCATGTCAGGGAACACCTCCTTGCTGCTGCTTCTGAACCGGAGCATCCCCGGTACTGGCGGCCCCAATTGCTCGCCTTCACGGATGATGCACAGGCCTGCAAGGAGTTGCTGACCTTTGCCTCCTGGATCGAGGGAGGGATCGGCCTCACAACGGCGGTGCGGCTGTTAGAAGGGGAAGGGGTCAACATGTTGAAGCTCCAGGCTGAAGCAAAGGCAGAACTCAGCCGGGAGGTATCCGAACTGGGGGGTAAGGCCTTTCCGCTCGTCCTTTTCGCCCCGAACCTTCAGATCGGGGCGCATCTCCTTGTACAGGCCTTCGGCATAGGCCCCATCAAGGCAAACACGATCCTTGTTAAGTGGCTGGACCCGTTCCCCAAGGGGATTTTTGGCCTGAAAGAAGTGAGTCACAGGACAAATCTGGGGGTGGCGTTTCGGTTGGGTTGCAATATCATTGCGTTACATGCCAGGGAGGAATGGTGGGCGACGATTGAGACGAAACCTGCCGACGAACGGCGGATAGATGTCTGGTGGTTCAATGATTCGACGAGCAGGCTCATGCTCCTCCTGGCCTATTTAGTGACCCGAAGTGATGGCTGGGAAGGCGCCCCCATTCGTGTATTTTCCACGGGCCATGGCACTCGGTCAGGGAAAGATCCTGGCGACCTCAGGAAGATCCTGGAAGATGTGAGGGTCGATGCCGAACCCGAGATCGTTGAAGAAGTGAGCCCTGCCTCAGTGGCCGCACATTCATCTGAGGCCTCGATGGTTTTCTTTCCATTCCGTTTCTCAGGGAATGAGATTGTCGGGCCTTTTGGACGGGAGATCGGAGATTTTTTACACAAGATGCCGATCGTAGCCCTGGTCTTGGCACGGGAGGATATCGAGCTTGATACAGAGCCGGAGGAGGGGAAGGCCGGTGAGATGGCTGTCGCATCGGACGCATTGGCGGACGCAGAAAAGAAGGCCCGGGAAATGGAAAAGGAAGCTGCTGAGGCCGCTGAGAGGTTGGAACAAAGACTCGATGAAGCAAAGAAGGCCCGTGAAGCAGGGGCGGATGGGGAAACTCAGGCCAAAAAGGATGCCGAGATAAAGGAGGCCCGTGAAGAGGCAGAGATGGCAGACCGGCGAGCTGCAAGGGCAAAAGTAAATGCAGCGAATGCGGCCAAAGAGGTGGCGCAATTGGGAGGAAAGCCATCCAAGGGATGATGACCGACGTCTGAGATTTTGATCCCGACGTGGCTGTTTTGCCTTGCAAAACTATCCATGAGTTCTATAATCCCTCCACATTCATGCTAACCTGAGAAACCGGGTCCTTCGGGCCGGGGTTCTCCAATCTACAACGTTCGGATGAGGAGGTCCTATGAAACAGATAACGGTTTTATGTTCCATTCTTCTTATTTTCGCCGCTTTCCTATGCCCTGGGTGCAAGACGATAGGCCTGTCCACGGGCAAAGGCTATACACAATTATGCCAGAATTATGTGGGGCATGATACGAGCAAACTCATTGATTCGTGGGGCCATCCCGGCAGGACGTTTGATGCGGCAGACCACAGCAAGGTATTCGTGTATGTTGAGACGCGGGATGCATTCACCTTAAACCCCTTGGCCCACTCCGCACTTATTGAATATCCCCCCCGCGTGGACCCCCGTCAAAGTCTGAGCGGTGAAATCGTCGGCAATGTCACCGGGCAATCCGTTTCTTCAATGGATTATTGCATCACCTATTTTGAAGTGGATAAAGATAACACGGTCGTTCGGGCCTTTTGGAAAGGCTCCTGCAACGCATTGGAAAAGAAAGATAAATAGCCGAGTTACGATTTTTGTAGATCACAGGGAGGACGAAAGTGAAGATAAGCAGCGTCTCTGAGATGAGAGGCTTGGACAAGACCGCTATTGAGGTATTCGGCATCAAGGAAGAACTGCTCATGGAGAACGCCGGAGATGCGACGTATTTTGTTATCTCAAATGAGTATGGTATCAAGGGAAAAAAGTTCATCATATGTTGCGGCATCGGCAATAACGGTGGTGACGGATTTGTGATTGCAAGAAAGATCCATTCAAATGGCGGGAAGGTAAAGGTCTTTATCTTGGGTGATAAGGGGAAATACAAGGGTGCGGCAAGACTGAATCTTGACATTATTTCCCGGTTAAAGATTGAGATTCGAGAGGTAACATCTATCGAAACAATCAAAACGGATGTTGCACACTCAGACGCTATTGTGGACGCTATCTTCGGTACAGGGCTCGTCCGGGAGGTGGCAGGGCTGTACAAGGATGTCATTGAACTGATCAACGGCAGTGGAAAGACGGTATTCAGTGCTGATATCCCTTCAGGTGTCGCAGGCGATAGTGGACAGGTGATGGGTGTTGCCGTAAAAGCGGACTATACCGTCAGCTTTGGTCTTCCCAAATCGGGCAATATTTTCTTCCCCGGTCACGATCTTTGCGGAAAGCTGTTTGTCACGCACATATCCTTTCCACCTGAAATATACGACGCGGATGCCCTTCGAGTTGAAATCAATCGGCCCAAAAGGCTTCCCCCCAGGGATAAGAATGCACACAAAGGAAGTGTCGGGCAGGTCCTCTTTGTCGCTGGTGCTTCCAACTATTTTGGGGCGCCCTATTTCTCTGCCCTTTCTTTTCTGAAGGCGGGGGGAGGGTATTCGCGGCTTGCGGCGCCTGCATCGATTACATCCTGTGTTGCCGTTAAGGGGAGCGAGATCGTTTTTTTGCCGCAAAAAGAGACGGATGCGGGGAGTATCTCTCTTGAAAATAAAGATGCTTTGCTGGAACTGGCAGCGAAAATGGATATGGTTGTCGTGGGTCCCGGCCTGTCGTTAGACAGAGAGACCCAGGAGTTAGTAAGGGCCCTGGCAAAAGAAATCGACCGGCCGCTCCTCATCGACGGTGACGGAATTACTGCTATTTCGGAGAATCTACAGATCATAAAGGATCGGGAACCTGACACGGTTCTTACTCCGCATCCAGGTGAGATGTCGAGACTTACAGGTGCGGGCGTACAGGAAATAGAGAGGAGCAAAACCGATATCCTTCAGCGCACGTCGAGGGAACTGGATGCGGTAATTGTTCTGAAAGGGAGCCGATCACTGATAGGATTTCCTGATGATCACGTTTTTATCAATATGTCGGGCAATCCGGGCATGGCAACCGCCGGCTCAGGTGATGTGCTTACAGGGACCATCGCCGCCATGTTTGGCCTTGGCCTGGATCTAAGGGATGCGGTCTTGAAGGGGGTTTTCATCCATGGATTTGCCGGGGACTTGGCGGCAGAGGAAAAGGGTGAAGACGGAATGACAGCCCAGGACATCCTGGATCATCTTCCTCTTGCCCTAAAAATGGACAGAAACGGCCTGAGCGAAACATACAGGGATCACTACAGCGGTGCGCAACTGATTTAGGTGCGTAGGAGGGTGTCGTCTAATTTCACATGACGTGGTTTTTTTGATACACCTTTCGCCGTTATTATTTTTTTATGGTTGGGCTAACTGTCTATAATTTATTGTAATTTATAATAACTGAGAATATGGCAGGAATTTTGCATGATGTTTATATGGAATGCCCTAAGTAAAGAAACCAGGCTTCTCGGATGTACGTGCATCTTTTTCCCGTGATCTTAAACCACTTAGGAGGGAAGATTAATAAGGGATAAAATAACGGCATCTTGGGAAGCCTTTTTTAATGACCCTGCCGGCTGACAGAGACCTTTGGAAACCTCCGCCGTTCGCTCGAAAAGGTCTCCCCCCCTCCTTGAACGTCAGTTGTAAACCATCTTATGCCCCAGTACACGGAACGAACCTACAGAAAATGGGTCAGCGCCAGAGATCTCTGCTGCTTTCAAGTGGCTGTCAGAGAAACAGACCTGTGGGTCTGCGCGGATAAGAACTTGGAAAAAGAGACCCGGGACCTGATATTTGAATCGAGGCATCAGCTTGAAGTCTACATGAGATCTCACCCTGAATTTTTAGACTCCCTTTTACCCGTAGGGGAGGACCCCTATGCGCCTTTGATTGTAAGAGATATGATCCATGCAACGAAGAAAGTCGATGTTGGCCCTATGGCCGCTGTTGCAGGCGCCATCGCCCAGTCGGTTGCCGAGGGGCTTTTGAATCTGAGCAACCAGGTGATCGTAGAGAACGGGGGAGACATCTTCCTGAAGGCCAGTCGACCGCTGACCGTATCTATTTTTGCAGGGGCATCGCCTCTGAGCGGAAGGTTTGGTCTGCTGATTCCCACACGCCAGATGCCTTTAGGGGTGTGTTCTTCGTCGGCCACCATCGGCCACTCTCTCAGCCGGGGAATTACAGATGTGGTTTGCATCCTGTCGTCATCGGCTGCCTTGGCCGATGGTGCTGCAACCGCCCTCGGAAACAGAGTCAAAAGAAAGAGAGATCTGGAGGACGTCGCCACATGGGCAGATCAGATCGAGGGCATCTTAGGTGGCGTGGTTATTGTGGGCGATACCATGGCCACATGGGGGGACATCGAACTGGTAAAAGTATAAGGCAACCGAACGTTTAATCGTCTACAATTACAGATCATACAATCTGTCATCAACCTCAGGGGGCCGGTATCTGGTGCCTGCAAGAGATTTTTTTTCAAAGGCAAAAGGCTCTTCTCCTTCCAGGAGATCTCCCATTTCAGCTTCGATGGCCTCCGGATCTTCCCCTGCCTCCATTCTCCGTAAAGCCTCCTCCATTCCAGATCCCAAATTCAGTCCGGTCATATCCGTTAATTTGCGCATGAGGTTAGCCGCCTGCTTTGGATCGTTTTCATCCATATGCTCTGCCTCTCTGGCAAGGAGATTCATGGCCATTTCCATTTTGCTTTCGTCGATGTCGGGAAGTGGGGCGTCATCTTCGTTTCCCTGGTTTCGGGGGCTGGCAAAGACCGACATGCGGCGATCGAGTGCGATTTTGCAGCACTTCGGACATGTTGGTTTTTTCTCTGTGTTTACCGATTTGGAGAAAAAATTAAATATCATGTGGCATTCCGGACAATAAAATTCGTATATCGGCATGTTTCCACCTCCAGAGATCATTAAATAGTGTCCATCCAGAAATGGCCCTTTTTCACAATCTCAGCGTCAATCGGCGGGATTCGTTGTGCGACGTACGATAGTACGTCTCCGCCTAATCCCTTGATTTCCTTGATCTTGTAAATCCCGCCATGGCGGGACTGAATTGGACACTTGATAGTTCCCTTATTTCATTAATGGATGGGCACTAATATAGTTGAGTGGATCCGCCCCGCCTGGCGGGATTGGGTTGGAAAAAAGCCCTGTCAGGAGAGGCTTAACCTCTTGACTATTCGACCACTTATTACAGTCCGACCTCGCGGACTTCATGATTTTTCGGATTTGGATAACCCGCGTGCTCTCAAAACGGGTTTTCCCTCTCATCCGGCATGACAATCAAAATTTTACATCAAGTCGTTCAGATCGTCAATAGTCACCCTTTGTCACCCTGTGATTCAATCGGTTGATCTTTGCAATAAAACGGAGCGCCCGGCAATGGAATGATTTTTGCCGTTTCCAGAGATTATGCCTTGTCTTTTTCTCTGCGTTGGTATAGTCTCAATCAACATTTTAGCGCTTCTCGTATGAAACTTCTTTGGATTGACGATTGACGATTGACGATTGAAAAAATCCGCAACGTGTAACCTGAAACCGTTTGAAAAGTTTCTGCCTCGATCTGGCTGGCCCGCCTGCGGCCAGAGGCGGCGCTGAACAGTAAACCGGTCTATCTTGGATAACACAATGAAGATTGGCGTGCTTTCGGATACACACCTGCGTCAGTTGACGAAGCAATTTACCGAGATCTATGATGAATATCTGTCCGACAAAGATATGATCCTCCATGCGGGTGATGTGGTTTCACCCGATATCATAGATTTCCTGAACGCAAAGAATTTCCACGGTGTTTGCGGCAATATGGATCCTCTGGAAGTAAAGCGGGTTCTTCCAGAAAAAAAGGTCCTAAAGTTAGGCGGTTACAGGTTAGGGCTGATTCACGGGTGGGGTCGTTCTGACGATCTGGAGGATCGGATTCTGCCCCTGTTTAATAACATGGATGTCATTGTTTACGGGCATTCCCACATCGCCTCGAATCACGTAAGGGACGGGGTCCTTTTTTTTAACCCCGGGACGGCAACCGGGTACACCGCTTCGGGAACGCACAGTATCGGTATTCTGGAATTGGGAGAGGCGGTACGGGGTAAAATCATCACGCTTTGAGGGAACCATATGAAGATATTGTGGGCGCCATGGCGAATGGAATATATCCTCTCTGATCAGGAAGGGGAAGGATGCATCTTCTGCACGGGAGACCATCGAGATGAAGATCGCTCAAGACTGATCCTCTATGTGGGGCGTCTGTCCATGGTAATGATGAACCGATTCCCATACATCAACGGGCACCTTTTGGTTGCGCCGGTGAGGCATGTGAGGGGCCTGGAATTACTATCGCAGGATGAGACATCAGACCTGTTGACCGTGGTTGGCAGGTCTGTTGAGGTTCTGAAGAAGGTGATGAAGCCCGAGGGCTTTAACGTGGGGCTAAACCTCGGCAAAGTGGCTGGAGCAGGTGTTGAAGAACATATGCACTTCCACATTGTTCCCCGTTGGAATGGAGACAACAACTATATGACGGTCTTGGGGGATGTGAGGGTTATTCCGGAGCACATTGAGGAGACCTATCATAAACTTCTGCCACATTTCAAAGAACTTAACATCGTTTATGGAGGTGAGGAATGAAACATGTAAAAGCGATTATCGTCATCCTGTTCTTGCTGGTTGTTGTCGTTGTGGCAGTTCAGAACTACCAGGCACTGACAACCCCGATCACTTTCAAGATCAACCTGCTTTTTTTCAATGCAGAGACCTCAGGCCTGCCTGTATTTTTGATCGCCATTATCACGTTTCTTATCGGCGTGTTCTGCCTATGGGTATATGGGATTTCCGAACGCCTTGATTACAAACGGCAGATCAAGATGCTGATGAAAGATGTAAAGGAGAAAGAGCAGGAGCTGAATTCTCTCAGGAATCTCCCTGTCACCAGTGAGGCCATGGATTCAGAACAACCCCCTGTCAATACATGAGAACCCGCCTCACAGGTCCGCTCTGCCTGCATTCGATTTCTGTCCGGAGACGGGAAGGCGCCATCCTGTCTCAACGGGCGCGACGGATGCGTGACGATGCGCCGCCGGGGAAACCTGAAAGGGATGATAACATATCGATTGAGACGTCAGTCGATGAGAGACTGCATGCGCTCTGCCGGCATGTTCTTATAGATCTTCGCAGATGAATTGATACTTGACAAGCAGGTCAAATATATGTTAT
>CAZACO010000058.1:0-11979 GCA_964483185.1 uncultured Desulfobacteraceae bacterium | reverse complement strand
CTCAGGTCAAATCTGATTTCAATCTCGTCATAGCTCCTCCTGTACCCTTCGGGAAAAGGGGGGAGGGGATCCGAGCGTTCAATCGCCTTGAGGACCGACCCGTCAAAGACGGAACTGGCCGATCGTTTTTTGAACCACGATTTCATGATGGTCCCGTCTTCCTTGACCTTGACCAGCACAATCGCCTCAAGGTCCTTGAGCTTCCTGGAGTCCATGAGGGCCACGGGATAGGACCAGTTGCTCTTGATCTGTTCTTCAACCGCCAACTGATACATCCTTATGGTGATGCCGTTTCCTGCATCACCTCTGACAGATCCCTTTTCTGCGCTCCCTTCCGCCCGGGTCTCGATCTTGGAAATTGCCTTGGCAAGATGATCGTCATTTTCAGCCTTGACTTTTTTTTCGATCTTTGACACGGCCCGGTCGATGAGTCTGGAAGGGGAGACTTTCGGTTGGGGCGCCTTTCGGGGCTCTTTCTTCTCTTCCTTTTTTCGCTCTACCACCCGTTTCCCGATGACAACCGGCTTTTCCTCCTGTACCGGTTGGCTGATTCGCCTGGCAGCAGGAGAGGCCTTTGAAGTGCTTACCTCTCTGCCCGTGTTCGCGACAGATGCCTTGGGTTCAGCAGACCGGCTCCGGGTCGGCATCTCCACCAGATTGACCTCGTAGATGGTTGCGCCGCTGATTCTTCTGGTAGGTATGGAATCTGGCACAAACAGGATAACGGAGAAAACCACCACATGAAAAAGGAGGGATAAGACGACTCCCTTGCTCCATCTTTGATCATTTGATACCTCGGATTCCCTTATGACCTGCAAGCCTTCCATCTGAATCAGTCCAGAGGTTCTGTTACCATTCCCAGTTTGTCAATCCCCGCCTTTTTTACCCTTGCGACGACTTCAATGACGAAGCCATAGGAAACATCCTTGTCTGCCCTTAACAGCACCTCCTTTTCCCTCCGGTTTTGGAATATCTTCTGGATCTTTAACTCCAGGTTTTCCAATTTGACAGCGTGGTTCTCCAAAAAGATTTCTTTTTTCTTGTTGACTGTCAACATAAGGGGTTCATCCCGGCTCTTAATGTTCTTGGTGGTGGTCTTCGGAAGATTTACCTCCACCCCCTGTATCATCATCGGCGCGGCTACCATGAAAATGATAAGAAGCACCAACATGACGTCCACAAGCGGGGTAACGTTGATATCTGACATCAACTTTTTGTTATTTTTACCGAAAGTCATTGCCATCTTAAATGGTTCACCTGTGAGGGGAAAGCTTCCTGGCAAACTGTCTTCCCACCATGCTTAAAAAATCGGTGGTGAAAATATCCATCTCCGCCTGGAGAGATGAAACCCTCTGGCTAAAATAGTTGAACGCGATCACGGCAGGAATTGCGGCTGCCAGGCCGGCTGCGGTGGCGATAAGGGCCTCGGAGATCCCAGGGGCGACCACCGCCAGATTCGCTGAACCCTTCAGACCGATACCCCGGAATGACTCCATGATTCCCCAGACCGTGCCGAAAAGGCCGATGAAAGGGGTCGTATTTCCGGTAGTGGCCAAAAAGCTCAGAGATCGTTCCAGCCGGTTGTTTTGATCAATGGTCGCCTTTTTGAGTGACCGCTCCAGATTGTCCATCAGGGCCTGCCGGGACCGCAAGGATTCATCCTGTTTCGCGGGGGCCCCCTCCCTCAGGCGATCGGCCTTGGCGTTTCCCTCGTTTGAATAGGAGACCTGGAGTTTTCTGAATCGGCTGAATTCGGCATACCCTGCCCTGAAAAGACGGGCCACAGGGCTGCAGTCCAATGCCTCGCTTTCTGTATACACCTGTTTGAGGTCCCTGCTTTCCCAGAAAAGCTCCAAAAAAGTGCTTGTTTCAACTTTGGCCTTACTCACCAACCTGTATTTTGTAAAAATAATGGCCCAGGAGATAAGCGAAAATAGCAGGAGAACCAGCAATACAAATTTGACCATGGGACCGGCGTGGACAATCATCTGAACGAAATCCTGGCCAAATGCGCTTTCAAGGGAAATGCCTACAGGGATCAGACTTATCAAAGGGAGTTGTGTCATAAAATTTCCTCAAGGAAAGGATGGTTTGGGGTAAAGATCAGCTGCACCAGATATGGCCTACTGTAATAGCTACCGTTGCCAAGTTTCAAGTAAAATTAGCAGCGCCCATTTCCGGAGGCCGGTCCGGGACGCCGTCGGCCCCCCTGTCACGATGCCTGGCCCCGGGGGAAACGTTAAAACGGCTTATCAAGAAATCTGCCAATCCTTTCACATCGTTCAATGAAAAGTGAGGCACCCCCAGATCAACCCATGTGTCGCTGATGAGGGCTATTAAGTGGTCATCATCTTTGCACAGAGGTTCGTCCCGGATCCCGTGTCGGAAGACCTCCAACTTTGGCTTGTCACCCTGTTTATATCCTTCAGTGAAAACAATGTCCACGTTTGAAAAGAACCTCTTCAGCTCATCCGGGTGGTGGTCGTGATCCACATCCATGACCATCCCTATCTGACGAGGGGCCGAGATGAGGGTCGTAGAGGCGCCTGCATGTTTATGCCGCCAACTGTCTTTTCCGGGTGTATCCATCTCAAATCCGTGAACATCATGTTTTATGGTCCCCACCCTGTAGCCACGGGATGCGAGTTCGCGTATCAGTTTTTCCAACAGGGTGGTCTTCCCCGCCCCTGAGAAGCCTACCACTGAAATAAGGGCTGGATCTGTCACGTCTTTCACTCCTTTCCTTCTCGATTCTCCGGCCACTTGCCGCCGAATATCGTCTTGAAGCACCTGTTGTCTTCTTTGAGACACGCCTCTTTCAAGACACGGTACTTCTCCAGGAGTTCTTTTCCTTCCCTGGTGAGCCGGGTCCCCATTTTCCTGTCCGCATGAACGATATTCAAGTTCAGATATTCTTCAGTAACTTTGATCTTGCTCCAGACGCCTTTGTACGACATCTTCATAATCTTAGCGGTCTGGTTGATGGAACCGGTCTTTTCGATCGTCTCCAGGATCTCTTTTCTCCCTTCACCCATAATGATACGATCCTGTTCATCAACAATCCATTGTCTCGATCTGAGCCTGAGCCGTGTCATGTTAATCTTCCTCCACCTCTATAAAGGGTTCCCCGCTTTTTGAGGGATCATACCCGCCTAAGGACATGATCCGTTCTCGAAAACGACCGGATCGTACGGTGTCTAAAACCGCCTGTATATTTGACTGCTCCAGCAGGTAGCTCGGGATAATCAGATCATACTGCTCCCTTGCAATCGGGACAAAATCCAGATCCAAGGCCCTGGCAGCAGCATAAATCCCCATTCCGCAGTCAGCAGCGCCGCTTAAAATATCCACGGCCACGGCCATATGGGTAAATTCCTCATGGTCGTAACCCTTAATGGAATCAGAACTCATTTTTGCCCCTTTCAATTTGTAATCGAAAAGAACGCGAGTTCCGGACCCCGCCTGCCGATTGACAAAAGCGATATCGGTCCGGGTCAGATCTTCGATCCCCTGAATCCCCTTTGGATTGCCCCTGGCAACGATCAGCCCCTGATCTCTGAGGGTCAGGTGAAAAACAGCGACCTTTATGCCCTTTATGTATCGCTTGATATACGAGATGTTGTATTCGCCTGTTGCAGTATCCAAAAGGTGCGAGCCCGCCATATGAGATGTCCCCTTTCTCAGTGCCAGCAACCCCCCCAGACTCCCCACATTGCCGGATGAGATCCGGATATTGCGCCCCCCGCGGCGGACTTCGTCTCCCAGGATGTCAATGGTAATGTCATGGCTGCCGATAACAACGACGGTATTCTGAAGTTCTTCTTCATCTATAAGGAGCTCTGCCTCTGTTTCCTGATCCTGGGTAATACCCTCTGAAAGAGAGGGGATGCGGAGGATCCCTTCGGCCCTTGTCAGGGTAGTGATCGATCCTGCTGCCCTCGCCAATGGCGTGGCAACATACCTCGTCCCCACCTTTCCGATGTTGACCCGCAGAAATTCTTCTATCCCGATCTTGGAAGGGATATCCCGGGTAGGTCGAACCCTGACGGTTGCGATTTTTGGACGGGGACATCCTTGAAGATGATAGAGGAGCGGTCTGACGAATTGATCAAAAGAGAGCGTGGCAGAGACGGCATAGCCGGGATTTCCCACAACCGGTTTTCCCTTTACAGCGCCCAGGATCGTCGGTTTGCCGGGCATCATGGCAACGCCATGGACCAGGATGTCTCCCATCTCGCTTACCATGTGCATCGTGTAGTCCTTGCTTCCTGCCGAGGACCCGGCATTGATGATCACCACATCCGCCTCGGACTCGATTGCCCGGGTCAGGGCGGCCCGGATCTCTTCCTGGATATCCGGTACAATGTCGTAGAGAATCGGTATCCCATGGCATTCCCGGACCAGTGCTGCAAGAACCAGCGAATTGTATTCAATGATCTGGCCCTCTTTTAAGACGCCCGCTTCTTTTATCTCTGTGTGGCGGACAAGCTCCGAGCCGGTCGGGATGATGGCGACCCGAGGTTGTTGCCAGACCTTGGCCGAAAAAACGCCGCCGCTGATGAGCGCCCCCACATCATAGGGACGAATGAGGTGGTTTTGGGGAAAGAGCAACTGGGTTGCAATAATATCCTCCCCCACCTTGCGTACATGCTGCCACGGATAGGCAGGGGCGCGGATTTCCACCCGGTTGTCATCCACCTGGTGGACCTTCTCTACCATGATCACGGCATCGAAAGTCTCCGGGAGCGGCTGTCCGGTGTTGACCCAGACGGCATCCCGCCCTAATTCCAGCGTCTTCGGGAAACGTTCGGTGGTTCCATAGGTCTCTTCTGCCCTGACGGCAATCCCGTCCATGGCCGAGGCGTGATACGACGGGGCAGAGCGCCTTGCAAAGATCGGTTCTGAAGTCACGCGACCTGAACTGTCTTCGGCGTTGAGGGTCTCGATCCCGGTCCTCAACCCGGGCCCAAACCGGGCAAAAAATATCTCTTTGGCCTCCTCAAGTGATTTCATCGAAAGATAGACCTGCCGCTTCATCGGAGGCCCCCATCTGCAAAATTGAAAAGCATGACCTTCACCCTTTCTCCTTGATAGAGTCCCTCTGTATTCATATCGATCCGGATCAGACCGTCTGCCTCCACCAAGGTTGAAATAAGCCCTGACTTTCCAAAGAGAGGCATGGCCGTCAGACCGGCGGCCGTTTCAACCAGTCTGACGCGGATATAATCTTCCCTGCCGTTCGCAGATGCGATGTTTTGACTCAGTTCAGCCTCCACATCACCACCCAAACGCCTCGAAAGCCCGGCATCTCCGGACAGCCTGCAAATTATTCGTGTCATAAAGACCTCTGCCACCACAAGGGCCGAGGCCACGTGCCCGGGCAGACCGATGACAGATCGTGCCCCGGATGTTCCGATGATCGTCGGTTTGCCCGGGCTGATCGATATGCCGTGGACAAGCAGCTCGAAATCCGGCAGGGTTTCAAAGACCTTCAGCGTAAGATCCCTTGTTCCCACAGAACTGCCCCCAGATATCCAGATCGAATCCGCACGCGTAAGGGCCTGTTCAACCATCCCTTTGAGGGAATCAAAGTCATCAGGGCAGAGCCCCAAAGAGAGCGGTTCTGCCCCGGCCTTGCGGCACAGTGCCCCGAGTGTATACCGATTGATATCGCGAACCTGTCCGGGCAGGGGCGCCCGGTCAAGGGGTACGATTTCATCGCCCGTAGATATGATGGCGACTCTCGGTTTTCGAAAAACCGGGACTTCTGAAAAGCCAAGCCCTGCCATGACGCCCAAATCCTGGGGACGCAACCGGCGTCCCCTGTTCAAAAAGGTATCGCCTTGCCTGAAGTCGTCTCCAGGCTGGATAATATTTTCCAGGGGGGATATGGCCCGACTCACCTCAAGCGTCGCCTCATCCAAACGATGGCAATACTCCTTCATCACCACGCTATCGGCACCTACAGGCAGCATGCCGCCTGTAGGGATCTTTACGGCCTGACCTTCCTCCACAATCATCCCGGCGGCCTTGCCCATCAACACCTCGCCGGTTATTTCGAACAGGGCCGGCAGGCCTTCATTGGCCCCGAAGGTACTCTTTGCCTTGACTGCATAGCCGTCCATCGTTGACCTGAAAAACCCCGGAAGATCCTCTGGCGCGGTCAGGTCCCGGCTCAACACCCGGTCCATGGCGTCCTCTAAAGAGATGATCTCTTCATCGACAGGTCCCCATCGGTCAATAATGTCAAAGACCTCATCGGGCGTTTTCAGCTCAAAGAACGATTCCATCATCTACCGATACCTATTGCCTCGCCGAGACCTTTGCAAAATGTTCAATTTTCAAAGGTCTCGCACCGTTCACCCATTCGCAGGAGCCAGACAAAAGACCCCATCTTCAGCTTTTTGCAGAATGTGTCATAGATGATATAACACTGCAAGAAGAAAATTGGATAAATGACCGGTTATCCGAAAATCATGGTCCGGCGAGGCGTTCCGTCGCGATCTCTGGAAAACATTCCGTTTCACCCGGGATTAAGAGGCCCTACCGGCACTGCCGGATGTCGTTCCGCCGGAGAAGCATCCGGTTTTTCGAATCTCTGGCGAACAGACCGAGAATGGAGAAGGGAAGGAGACTGACAGAAGAGGGGTATGGGGACAGATTTGAATATATTTCGACGCCCTCACGATTGAGCAGCGGCTGAAGATGGCGTGAAGCTGAGATGTCCCGCTTCAGCGGGATGAAGTTATTTTTGAGTGAGCCCTTGGGATTTGAAGGGCGTTCCCCTCTGGTATTGAGGGGTAGATCTATTTCCATCGGTTCATCCTGTTTCTTAGTATAAAATCAGCGCCCTGATAGTAGGCGATTGCCTCAAGAGAGAGGGGGGTGTCCGCCGCCACTTTTTTGATACCCTTTTCGGTTTCGGGCCTTTCGATCATATGGATTTTCTTTCCCGGGGATAGGATTACAAGTTTATTGTCTTTGTAAAGCCCGAGTTTTTGATAATTTCCGATCAAGGCCCTCTCATCAAAATCCTTACTCAAGATATCGTTTCCCCAGAAATAGCTTTTGTAGCGAAATCCCAAAAGCCTGAGGAGCGTAGGCCCGATATCCACCTGGCTTGATACCTTATCAATCTCTTTTGGGGGGATATTCTTTGGAGAGTATATAAACAAGGGGATATGATATTTGTTTATAGGTAACCCGACCTCCCCGTTGCTGCTGGCACAATGATCGGCAACAACGACAAAAACAGTATCATCAAACCATTTTTTCCCTTTTGATAAAGAGACGAGCTCCTGCAATGCATAATCGGTGTATTTAACAGCCCCGGATCGCCCCGATCCCGATGGAATATCGATCTTGCCCTCCGGATACGTATACGGCCTGTGGTTGCTTGTGGTCATAATGTGATAGAAGAAAGGTTTCCCATCTTTATATGCCATATCTGCTTCCCTTACCGCCTTACGGTACAGGTCGGCATCTGACACACCCCAGGCATTCTTAAAGTTTATTTCGTTGCTTTCAAAACAGCCCTGGTCAACGATTCTGTATCCGTTGCCGGAGAAAAATGCGTTCATGTTATCGAAATAGCCCCTCCCCCCGTAGAGAAACGCTATATCATATCCCCGATCTTTGAAGATTTTGCCCAGGTTGTAGATGTTTCTATTATCCGGCCGTTTCACCAAAGAGCGTCCAGGGGTGGGCGGGATCGAGAGTGTAATCGATTCAAGTGCCCTGGTTGTTCTCGTCCCCGTCGCATAAAAACGGGTAAAAAACAGGCCTTCTTTAAACCAATTGTCCATAAAGGGGGTTATGTTTTCCTGTTGACCGAATCTTGATAAAAAGTCCGCGCTCAGACTTTCTACAGTGATGAGAAAAACATTCAATTTAAGCTCTTTCTTGTCTGATTTAATGTCCCTTGAAATGTCGTATAGATCTCCATCTCCCGGGTCTTTAGATACGGATTTTTTTGCTAATCCTGACAGCTGATGATCTTCTCCCTGCGCATAAAACGGTTTATAATCCAGCGTGTTGTTTCTGAAGGCCCCGACGAATTGATAAGGGCCGTTTGAACACAGTTCTCTGGCGTAATTATTAACAAATGCGTCTCGAAATGACTGTCCGACAAAAGAATAGGACAAAAAGGAAAGAGATATAATGGATAAGGTGATAAGACCTCTTTTTAGAAACCCCTCTCTAAAAAAGAAACTCTCTCTCAGAATGCCTCTCACCATAAAAAAAGTTGCCAGCGCGACCACAAAAATCCCTGAAAATATATAGATGAGCGGATAGGATTCACACATGTTTTCAGTAATTTCACGACGATAAACAAGATAGTCAACCGCGATAAAATTAAATCGAGTCTTGAATTCGTCCCAAAACAGCCACTCTGCGGTCAAGATGAAATAAAGGATGTAAAGGAATCCAAAAAAGAATATATAGCTTATCCATCTAAAAGCTCTGCTGCCAAATAGTCTGTTTGGAAGAACTAAAAGCACCATAGCAAAGAAGATGCTGAAATATATATTGAAAACAATATCATAAAGGAACCCGATACCAAATATGTAGAAGGTATTTTGAATTGAATGATCAATTACGTTCCAGGACCTTACATATAAGCATGCTCTGAGAATGGTGAAACAGACCATGGAGATAATCGAGTAAAGAAATATAATCCTGTAACGGGTTTTAAACATTATTCATTCTCAGTTTTTTCTTCTATCGTGACCGTCCAGCGTTTTGAAAGGAATCCTTCAATTGAATTAAAAGTCAGAAACTGCCTATTTCTCCAGTTCTTCCTTAACAGCGATACCTATTTTTTCTAAGGTATAGGGCTTCTTTATATATCGGCCTGCCCCCGATTCCTGGGCAGTCTCCACCTCTCTGGTTTTGGCATATCCGCTGGCAATAATCGCCTTCTGGCCGGGACGAATCTTGATGATCTCTTCGTATGCCTCCTGACCATTGATCCCCTTGGGCATGACCATGTCAAGGACGACCAGATCCACTGCGTTTTCTTTCACATACTCTATGGCCTCTTCACCGCTTGAAACGGCCTCGGCCGTATAGCCTAATTTGGCCAGCATGCCACAAGCGATCTCTCTCTGCCTCTCTTCATCGTCAACCACCAGGATTTTTTCTCCATGTCCGAGGTAATCTTTTAGGGGAACTTGTTTTTTCTCATCAGCAAGTTTCTCCCGGGTCACCGGGAAGTAGAGTTCAAAGACCGTGCCTGTGTCAGTGCTCTTAACGTCTATGTATCCATTATGATCTTGGACCGTATTCCACACAACAGCGAGGCCCAAGCCTGTCCCGCTGCGCCCCATCATCTTTTTGGTATAGAAGGGCTCGAAAATCCTCTCCAAATCCCTGGGTAATATGCCGGAACCGTTGTCTGATACGGTAAGGACTGCATATTCCCCCATGAGGACATCTTCATATCCCTTCAAAGGGTTATCCAGGTACCGGTTCAAGGTGGATATGGTAACAGTGCCACTACCCTCAATGGCTTCTGACGCATTGGTTACCAGGTTCATCAAGCTCTTTTTGATGTGGGTGGGGGAACCGCTCATGTTCAAAAGGTCGGGATCCAGGTCAGTCTTGAAACTGACAAATGAGCGTGTCTTTTCTAATCTCTGGTGTTCGGGAGAACCTAAATATTCTGTCACGATGGTGTTGAGATTCAGGACTTCTTTTCCCGTCGCTACTCCTCTGGCAATGGTCAAGAGGTCTGCCACCACATCGGCGGCCCTCATCCCGGATTCCTGAATGGTCTTTATCGGCTTCCTGAGCGGGCTGTCCTCAGGTAAATCCATCAGGAGCAATTCGGGATAGCTGACAATCCCTGACAGGATGTTGTTCAAGTCATGAGCAACACCACCCGCCATAAGACCGATGGCTTCCATCTTTTGAGACTGATGTATCTGATTCTGAAGGCGTTTGATCTCCTTCCGGGATAACACCCGCTCTGTCACATCTCTCCCGGTGCCGCTGATATAAGGCTCCCCATCGTCAGAATCGACCAGCGAACTGCGGTAGTCAATATAGATTTTTTCACCGTTTTTCGAGAAATAGCTTGTGATACCCTCATGGGACCCCTTTGTCTTGATCTGTTCCAGGTAGTCGTTTTCAAAAAAAGGCCTCATTTCCGGCTTCATAAAATCCGATGCACGTCTTCCGATCAACTCATCCCTTTCATAACCAAATAGTGTGCTTAGAGCATGGTTGACGGAGATGAAACGGCCATCAAGATCTTGAGTGTAGATCAGGTCTGTTATAGAATCAAACAGGTCGCGAAAACCTTTTTCTGATTTTGACAATCTTTGTTCGGTCCGTTTTTGTTCGGTTACATCTCTCCCGGCGCCTGAAATCGCCACAACTTTTCCTGTCGCGTCTTTGACCGGGGATTCATTAATTTCAACCCATACCAACGTGCCATCCTTTTTCTGCAATTCCAATAGATAGGGAGCCTGCTTTTCGCCTGTTGCAATAGCTTTTTCGACAGCTTCAAACCCCTTTTGATTGATGGGATTGTCCGTTGCCAATTGCGTCCATTTTATCATCATTTCTTCAGGAGTATACCCAAGGAGATCTTTCGAGGTCTGGCTCACATATGTCAAGGTACGTTTTGTATCGCGGATGTAAAACAGTTCATTACTGTGCTCTATGATGGTCCGAAGTTTTTCCTCGCTCTCCCGCAGCGTCTTCTCTGCCCGCTTACGCTCATCAATATTCCTGGCGATACCGTTGATGGCAACCATCTTTCCATTTTTGTCAGTAAGAGGTCTATTGACAAAGGAATACCAGCTGAAGCTCCCGTCTTTCTTTTTGGCTCGCATCTCGAACTCAGCGACGTGGCCGTCTTTCCCTTTTTTGTATGCTTCCAAAGCAATCTGAGTGTCATCGGGATGCAGCATCGTCACAAAATTGTTTCCTATGATATCTTCTTTCGCCCAACCGCCTTCCCGCAGAAAGGCATCATTCACCTCCAGAAAAGTCCCCTCAAGATCGACGCTATAGATGATATCCTGCGCTTTGACAATAAGGTCCCGATATTTTTCCTCACTTTCTTTTAAAGTTTTTTCGGCCATCTTTTGATCGGTAACATTTTCGATCGTCGCTACCATACCGTTAAAATTGCCGTTGTCATCAAAAAGGGGTGCAGCGTTAATCGAGAGCAATACCCTCTTGCCATCAGGCCACACAATAGCATGCTCGACCCCGAAAACCGGCGAACCCTGCCGAACCAATCGGAATGGCAACGTGTCATCGGGATAGGGATTGCCCTCGAAATCTGTGATGTGCCAGACGGGATCGTTATATGACCGATTCAAGATGTCCGAGCGCTCCAACCCGAGAATCTTCTCAGCGCGAGCGTTCGCTGATAAAATATGCCCCTCTCGACCCACAAGGGTAATGCCCACAGGGCTTGTTTCCATGATGCGATTCAAGAAGTTACGTTCCTGCAAGATCGCCTGTTCAGCTTCTTTTCGTTCAGTGATATCGGTAACGCCTTCGAGTACGTTGACAACCTTTCCTGACGGGTCTTTTATCGGTTGAGATATGATGCTGTACCATCTCTTTTCTGCCGCATTATATCTTTCGACTCTATGCACTTTTCCATTACTAAAACATTGAAACGTCGGACACGGTTCACACGGCTCATCTGATGATTCGTAAAAGCGGTGGCAGATCTGTCCGATCGGATGACCATCAGGAAACATGTCAAGGATCTTATGGTTCACCCAGGCAATCGTTTTATCTGGATTGATCAACGACAGTCCTGTATCGAGAGAAGATAAAATGCGTTCGAGCCGTTCGTGATCGACCATCTTAGCGCTCAACTCCGATTCAAGATCCTGAATTCTCGACGTAAGCTCTCGTTGGGTTGGCTTTTCAGGCATTACTGGACTCCATATAAATTTGATGCATTCGTAAAAAGTCAAAATCTCGCGCAAAGGCGCAACGCTCGCAAAG